>NZ_FMXB01000017.1:55286-61847 GCF_900103415.1 Methanobrevibacter millerae | reverse complement strand
GAGAGCAAAACATGATATTTCCTCTATCGAGATTCATACAAAGACTTAAAGATAAATTCCAACTCTACAAACCCGAAGCAGACGGTGTACAATTCACAAACGCAAAAAATACAAGCAAAACATGCCACCACTGCCAACACATCAATGAAGATTTGGATGTAAAAGAACGGGAATGGATGTGTCCGAAATGTGGAAAAATACTTGATAGGGATGTAAATGCCGCAATTAATATACTGAACCGTTGGTGCGACGGGGATAGCCTAGTTCAGACTTAATAGACTATTAAGCAAAAAAAATCTAGGAATCCCCGACCTCTAAAAGGTCGGGGAGGTTCAAGAGCGCGTTACTGATGAGTCAGGCATTGCCAAGCTGAACATTAACCTGCAGCCCGGAGACTATGTCATTACTGCTGAGTATGGGGGATGCATGGTTTCAAACTACATTATCGTTCTTCCAGTTCTCTCTGCCGATGATTTGATTAAAAAACAGGGCACTCCGAATCAGTTCGTTGCAGCGCTTGTTAACGGCACGGGAGCTCCTTATCCCAGTCAAAGCGTGACATTCAACATCAACGGTGTCTTATACAATAGGGTAACTGACGGTTCCGGGCTGGCTAAACTGAACATTAACCTTATGCCTGGCGAGTACATCATTACCTCAAGCTACAACGGAACAAACATCGCAAACAAGGTTACCGTTACAAGTTAGGGAATTAGATTTCCTTAACTTTTTTTTTTGAAAAACGCCTTATTTTTCATTAAAATTCACTATTTATATAAATGTCTTTTGATAAAATTCTAAACATATTTTAATTTTTTTATTTAATGGATTAGAATGGGATAATTATGAAAGGAAAGTTTTTGATTTTTATCTGTTTGATTTTGTTTGTCATCTCAATGGCCTGCGTTTCAGCGGCGGATGATGCAAATCAAACATTAGGTGAAGATGCCGGCGACATGATTAGCGTTTCACTGGAAGATAATGAAATTATAGGCGATGATGTGGGCTGTCTTTCGGAACTGCAACTGATAATTGATAAGGCTTCAGAAGGCTCAACAGTTAATTTAAATAAAAACTATGATTGTTCCGATTATTATGCGCAAATCGATAAAAGAATTACAATAAACGGTAATGGACACACAATCGATGGTGGATTTGACATTCGCTCTTCAGGTGTGGTGTTAAGCAACATTAATTTTTCGATGTTTTCTTCAACTTCAATATTTGCCGTTCAATGTGAGGGGGATAACGGAGCCATACTCAATTGTAATTTTATTAATTGTGGCAGCGGTGCTGTTTCTTTAACCGGAAACAATTATATTATAAGGAATTCCAATTTTATGAATAATAACGGTTTTGATGGAGGTGCTGTTTTATGTGATGGCGATTTGACTGTCAGCGGATGCAGCTTTACGGATAACGGTGCAGACGAGGGCGGTGCCATCAAGTGTATTGGTGAATTGACTCTGGACGGCTGCGATTTTAAAAATAATCATGCAGGCGATGGCGATTCAATATTTGTTGAAGGCAATCTGACTGCCGGCAACTGCAGCTTTGTGAATGAATATAACATTGAGTTTAGCAAGGCCACCATTTACGTAAAGGGAAAATCAACGATTGACGGCTGCAGCTTTGTGAATAATACGAACTATTACGGTAACGGAGGAGCCATTTGCGTTGATGGTGAATTGACCGTTGACGGCTGCAGCTTTACGGATAACGGGGAATGTGATTATGGCGGTGCCATTTATGTTAAAGGCATTCTGGATGTCCGCCGAAGCAGCTTTTCAAACAATAATGTGATTGGCGGTGGAGGAGCCATTTGCGTTGATGGTGAATTGACCGTTGACGGCTGCACTTTTGCCAATAATTCCGCTTCCTATGGGGGCGCCATATATTCCAAAAACACGAATGTGAAGATTTCCAATACCAAATTCATCAACAATACTCCTAATGACTTTAACCCTGCGAAGATTCATGTCGAAAACATTACAAGATCTTCCAGCATTGTTATAAATGGAGACGTATTTTTCGTTTCCGATGCCGTTGTAATCAACATAAGCGTTAATAAAGGCGCCACCGGTGACGTTATTGTCAATATCGCAGGCGATGAAGAAAAATTAACTTTAACCGACAGCACGGCATCTTTTGTAAAATCCGATTTGGCTGCTGGAAGTTATGATGTGCAGGTCAGGTATTTGGGTGACGACTCATTTTCCCCTAACGAAAAAACATCCACAGTAAAAGTAGTAGAAGCGTCATTTAAAGATTTGCAGGACATAATAGACAAATCCCATGATGGCGATGTAATTGAACTGGATAAAAATTATACTTATGTTGGATATAGGGATAATTCTGCCGTTCAAATCAGAAAAAGTATCCGAATTGAGGGCAATGGATATGTACTGGACGGAAACGGTGAGAATCTGATATTTGATATTGAGGATTGCAATGTGACTTTAAACAATATTTCTTTTGAAAGGGGGTCAATTACTAATGTTTTTGCAGATGGCATTGGCGGAGCCATTTATTCTAAAAATAGCATTTTAACTGTCGGCAATTGTCGTTTTGAGCACAACCATGCCGTTGAAAGCGGTGCCATCTATTGTGAAAACGGTATTTTAAACATTTACGATTCCAGTTTTGTAAAAAATTCCTATTATGCGATTTATTCCGGGGCCAATCTGACCGTCAGCAACACCGACTTCACGGAAAATGATTATGCGGCTATTTATTGCAAGGGCACTTCATCACTCAGTGGCTGCGGATTCAGCGATAATGAGGGGTTAGATGGCATTGTTTTTAATGAAGGCATAATGACTCTTGAGGATTGCAGTTTCACTCACAATACGGGCTCGGATAGTGTTATTTATAATAAAGGCAAAATGATTCTTGAAAACTGCAGTTTCACTCACAACCAGGCATTTTTAGGTATTGTATATTCATTAACTGATTTGACAGCAAAGGATTGCAGCTTTACTGATGGCCTTTCATATCAGGCAGCAATTTCCGCTCAGGGCAACGTCCAAATCAGCAATTCTAATTTCACTAATAATAGGGCAAATGATTTGGCAGGAGCCGTTTACTGTTCAGGCAACGTGACTATAAGTGATTGCAGCTTTGTGAATAACCGTGCAGCGCTTTATGGTGGTGCTATCTGTGGCGGAGGTAATTTAACCGTTCGAAATTGCGAGTTTGTAGGCAATGCCGGTTATGAAAGCGGAGGTGCAGTTTACGCTTGGGGCAATTCGACTTTCATTGCCTGCCGCTTCGAGGATAATGAGGGGTCTCATGGCAGTGCCATTTACTTATCCCGAGTTTCAAATAAGGTAATCGATTCGGTCTTTGTGGGATACGGCACTGTCAATAAGACATATCATGATGTATCCAAAAGCATTTTAAATGATAAAAATTTCATCTGTGCGGAATCGGATTATGAACTTTCAAATTGCGATTTGATTGAAAGCACCAAATATGGCAAATACTTTATTCAAGCCAATAATTTAAGCAAGTATTATGGCAGCCCTGATAGGTTTTACGTATCCGTTCTCATTGAAAGTCCCGATGGGGGAGTCCTTCCTGCCGAGGGTGTGGATGTAACTATCCATCTCAATGGCGTTACTTACATCAGAACTACGAATGAAATCGGTGAAGCGTCAATGGCCATTAACCTCAACAGCGGCCTATATGATGTTACAAGCGAAATTGAAGGAAATAAGGTCCAATCAAAAATCCTGGTTAAACCTACAGTTTCCGGAAATAATGTCACTAAGATTTTTAGAAACGCAACGCAGTACTATGCTACTTTTCTGGATACTATGGGTAACTTGATGGGAGATACCAATGTTGAATTCAATATCAATGGTGTATTCTATACAAGAACCACCAATGAGGAGGGCGTTGCCCGCATGAACATTAACTTAAATCCCGGTGTGTATGTAATCACCGCCAAAAATCCTGAAACGGGCGAACAGCATACGAATGTCATCACTGTGCTTCCTTCAATCGTTGAAAACCATGATTTGACCAAGTATTACAGGAACGCTTCACAGTATTCTCTCAGATTACTGGACGATAAGGGCAATCCTGTCAAGGCAGGTGTTGAAATTACTTTAAACATTAACGGAGTGTTCTACAAGAGAATTTCAAACGATGACGGCTACGTTAAAATGAACATCAACCTGGAACCGGGTGAATATATTATAACGGCTGATTACAACGGCCTTATGGCATCAAATACCATTAAGGTGCTCTCCGTTATTGAAACCCATGATTTGTCAATGAAATACAAGGACGGATCCAAGTTCGAGGCCAGGATTCTGGACGGTCAGGGAAATCCTTATGCAGGCCAAACGGTAACATTCAACATTAACGGAGTGTTTTATGAAAGGATAACTGATGAGGAAGGTATTGCCCGATTAGCCATTAATTTGATGGCCGGAGAATACATCATAACGTCAAGTTACAACGGCTTGAACGCTGCAAATACTGTTACCGTTTCAAGTTAAAGATTAATTTCTTTAACTTTTTTACTTTTTTTCATGTAGATAACACCAATCTTATTATTGTTTCCATTAATTAACATTAATTATTTTGGCTTTTCATTTGGATTAAACGATATAATTTCATATTAAGTATGCTTTTAATGATGGCTGTTTTCAATTATTCATGCAGTAATTTTTCTTCTGAAAAGGGACATTTCATGGGATGATGATTCCTTAAAAAACTGGCTTGAATTTCACAAAAAAAGAGTAAGTTTAATGGAAACTTAGCATATGTTTCGAAGAAACATACACTAAGATGATTTTTTCAAAAGTAACACGGGAGATGTTACTCAAGAAATAATTTTGTAATAATGAATATTTAATATTTTTCTAATTTTTGAACGCCTAAATTTTCAAAAAAATCATGCAGAATTGATATTCTGGAAATCTTTGAATCTTTTATTGTCGTCATTGTCCCGTTAATCATTTTGGCCGGGGATTTAATGCAATATTGATTAATGCCTTTTCATTCTTTTTTTGTTGTAATTTATTTGTATTTGAACCGATTCTAGGTGTTTTTTAGATTTTTGAAAATTACCTTCTTTTTGAAAATTACTCGCTTTTTGAATATTACTTCCTTTTTAAAAAACTATAAAGTCGTACAATTTTACTCTATCGCATCAATATTGCTTTAAAAAATTAGTTAAGCTTTTATATGTCTTGTTTTAAATAATTACATGATTATTATGAAAAAAGATGTGATATCATGACTTGTGAAATATTAGTTATGAATGGAAATTCCGTTTCAATCGGAGTCGACAGCGCCATAACTGTTGGCGGAAAGAAAACTGCAGACGGATTTAGGAAATTATTCAAGCTTGATGATGAATTGCCGATGGGGCTGATGATTTACGGATCTGCTAATTTTGAAAAGATATCAATGGAAAATCTGATAGCGGATTTCTGTAAAGACACTGATTTTAGCAAAATCAATACTGTAATGGACGTTAAAGATACATTCATTGATTTTTTAGCTAATAACACTCCGCATCATGACTTTAAAAGGGATATTGAAATTCTATTTCCTAAATTCAAAGAAGAAGTAATCAGATATTTCGCCAGATTAAGTAGGGAAGAAATTAACTTGGAAATAGAAAAGTATTCCAAATTGGAAGTTCCGGAATTTCTTCTACAATTGGCAGAATATGATCAGTTATTTAAAGATTTATGTGTTGAAATTGGATTTAATGGGTGGAAAGCTCTAAAAAATTATTTCTTCTATCAGCTCTATCCTTCAACGGGCATTGTAATTGTTGGTTTTAGTGATGGTGAAAACTATCCTTCATATGTTAACATTGAAATAATATTAAATAATGGATGTAACATTGAAATTCAAAGTGAAAAGTCGGAATTAAATTCCAGTGAGAATATGGTTGTTCCTTTTGCACAAACTGGTGTAATTTGGGGATTTTTGGATGGCATTCATCCAGAATTTTTTGATTTGATTAATCAGTATAACTCTCTTTTTTTTAGTGGGTTTTTAAATGATTTTATGTCATTTATTGATTTGAAAAGTAATATTGCTGATGTGCAAGTTAATAATGTTTCAAAACGTGTAAAGGAATTCAAATTATTTATCGATGATAAAAATCAAGAATACATGGATTTTCTTAATGATTATAGGAAATATCATTTAAATTATAAATTGGAAGCACTGGGATTACTTTCCAAAAAGGAATTGGCGGAAATGGTGGAGATACTCATTAAAGTAACTTCATTAAGATATCGGGCGTCAATGGATTTAAATATTGTTGGTGGTGAAGTGAATGTAGCAGTAATATCAAAATTTGATGGCTTTGTTTGGGTAAAAAAAGAAGAATACTATAGTCGAGATTTGAATTATGGGAAGTTATAAATACTTCACAATCAAATTAATTAATAAGAAAAGGTGATATTATGTTCAATTTTGGAAAACCTATTGTGCCTAGAGAACCTATTAGGATTGCTAAGGTTCCACAACCGTTGAGTTATGATGATATTGAACCTTTAGATGAGCGATCTATTAAGGAAAATTTAT
>NZ_FMXB01000017.1:0-54781 GCF_900103415.1 Methanobrevibacter millerae | reverse complement strand
TGTTATTTTGTATGGTGATATTATGTTTGATTTAGGAAAACCTATTAAGCCTAGAGAACCTGTAAGAGTTCTAGAAGCTCCTCAGCCATGGGATTATGATGATATTAAGCCTTTGGAAGGGGATGCTCTTAAGGAACATTTGCTGGAAATCTATCGTAAACGTCGGGAAGAGTCTGAGAATCAACGCTTTTAAAGGCGGTTTTTAGAAATCATTAACTCCCGCTCTTTCGGGTAATGCTGATGCTTTTTCTCGAATAGAGTTCCGGATCAGCTATTATCTCGAGGGCAACCTTTTCAACCGATTCGATGGTGGTGCGCTGCGTTTGAACTTTCTCGCCCTTTTCGGTTATGGTGAAGTCATCCTCATCCCCGAATTCAAGAAGGCCCAGCCTCAGGATGGTGTAGTCCACGCCGCTTGCTTCAATCAGGTCGGCGGCGTACTGGTTCGGGATTTGAAGAGGCTCATTGTCCACATTCAGATGCTCCGCATTTTCAAGCTCGTTGTAGATTCCAACCGTCGCCATGAATATTAATCTTTTGGGATTCGCATTAATGATATTGTCTGCAATGACTGGCATGTAATCGCCTGAAATTGCGCAATAGACCAAATCGCAGTCTTTTAATGCCTTTTTGATTTCCCTTGCATTGGTGGCGTCAATTTTTCTGGCCGTGATTCTGTAATTGTCCTCGAATCTGTCTGCTGCACTTCTTGAGAGAAGCGTTAACTTGTGGTCTGTAACCGCAAGCAGTCTGGCCGTTAATGCCAGTCCGAATTTTCCCGTTGCACCCAGTATAGCTATGTTCATGTTTTTCACCTTTAATTTTAGTTTGTTTTTTGAGTAAAACTATAAATTTAAATATTTTTTAAAGTATATCTATATTTAGATTTAATCTTAATTAAATATAAGATATTCGTTGAATTACTGATGTTTGTCTTATTTTGATTAATAATCAATTATTTAATTAATTGTCTATCGTTTAAGTTGATTTTATGATTGGTGATAAATTCATTTCAAATAAAAACGGGAAATATTTGATTCATAAAACTATTGATGGTGAAGAATATTTTTTTGGTGAATATTCAAATTTGGATGATGCAATTAAGGAACATGATTTATTAGAGTTCTTGGGTTGGCCAACATATGTGGCATTATCTTCTAATGATAATAAAACATCACAGAAAACTCTCGATGACAAAAAAACTAAAAATGCGATCCATAAATCAATTCCTACAAGAATTGATGAGCCTCACTCTACAGTATCTTTTAAAATCGGGTCTGCTTATAAACATGGATTTTTGGTATTGACTCGTAGCGAAACTGAAGATATTATTCCTAAATTGCCTTATGAAAAAGAATGTGATGTTATTTTCGATGGCATTAAAGCAAAAATCAAATTAAATGTTTTGTTGAGATTAAGCTTAACCAAAGGCAATGAGGAATTAAGAAATCATTTAAAAGAGTTAAGTGATTTCAATCCAAATATGCGTGCAAATATCGATATATTGCTAAATAAAGAAGATGAAAATCCAATCACTGTTGATAATTCTGAGTTAATAGAACAATTAAACGAATCTGAAAAGAAAATTGATGAATTGAATGAGTTAATTAAGGATTATGAAGAAATTTTATCTGAAAAGGAACTTTTAATTCATAAATTAAAAAAGGAAATTAAGAATTAATTCTTCATTTTGAAATAATCTTGTTGGGATGCATCATGGAATTCATAGGGGCTCCATGCATCGGGCAGATATTTTTTGGCTTCATCATAGTTCATTTCACGATATTCTTTAGCTTTATCTTGAGGCACTTTTTTACGTTCAAGAATGGTGGAATGGTAATCTACTTCATGTCTCATGCAGATATTGTGTCTGCGGATATTTCTTCTAAATTTCCTAACTTTCGAATCTGTCCATCCCGCTTCAGTGTGGATATGATAATCTTTTTCCGTCTGACCTTTAGTTTTATATGAACTATAATAGTCAAATGTTTGATTTAGGGGTCGGTATCTACAATCAGTTATTTGAACTCCCCATTCAGCACATTTTACTCGTTTTTCTTCCATTTCTTCATAAGTTAACTCGTAATTATATATCATGAATACGGATATTTCTTTTGCAGTAAATCCTGCTGAAATTAATAAGTCTATTTGTTGTTTAATGCTTTTAGCTTGTTTTATTCCATAATCCCATGCAATTTTTGGATTTTTAAAGCCCGCATCTTTTAACAATTTTGCAAGATGTGGTTTTTTCCTTAATATTCTTCCGTCGAAACCTGATTGGGATTCAAGGTAATTAATCTTTTTATCTTTCTTTAATTCTATTAATTCCTTTAAAATGTCTTCTATATGGGGATTTGCAAGGAGATTATTGTCATAAAAAATTAATCTTTTCTTTATGATTTCGTCTTTTATGCTTTTTTTACATTTCCATTCGGGTTCAATAATATAGGTTCCACAAAATCCGCATTGTCTAATGCAGCCTCTGCTGGTGTGTATTATTTGATAATCGACATCCACCAGACTATAATCTGGAATTAATCTTTCTACTTCGTCAATGGGTCCTTGTATAACATCATCGCATTTTGTGTATTTTAGGCAATGATCGGGCATTAATGATGCGTATACTCCGCCAACTATTATGGGGACATCTTTAAATTTATTTTTATAATAGAATACTGCATTTTTAACATATTCTGACCAATAGGTAAAAATTGATGTTACAAAAATAATGTCTGGTTTATATTCGTCTTCAGGAGCAAAATCAAAAGTTGTTTGTCCAAAATCTTTATTTTTTTCTTCAAAACGAATAAGTTTCACATCAACTGGTTTGTCCTTAAAATAGGCTGCTATCTTTAATAATCCAATTGGAAGAAAATTTGAATGATTTCTGCTTTTATTAGGTATTGGAAAATTCGGTTCTACCAATAGAACCTTTTTTATATCGTCATTCACCCAATCTTTAAATTGCATAGCATCACCATTCAAAAAGTAATATTGTTTATGTTAATATATATTTTTAAACATTTTAATATATTTTTTAATATTTTTAAATACAAGGGATTTTTTGATCAATTTTTAACTTTGAATAATTTTTAATTATTTTTAATCATAATTAAACATTTTTTATTTTTATTTTGATATTGTATTTCAAACACTTATTTTTTAACATTTTTATGTTTATTCTTATACTTGTTTTCGAAATAACTTTGTGTACATTGTTTATTATTGGTTTTTTGGACGATCAATTTTTTAAATATGATCGATCGATCTATAATTTTCATAATTTTAATGATCGTTATAATTAATTTTTTATAGATCAATTAAGGATCTGATCTTTCTCAAATTCTATTTTAAAAAGTATTGTGTGAGTTTAAATTTTTATTTTATTTGTTTTTATTGCCATGTTTTAAATATAATTGCATCTTATTCATCAATAATCAAATTGAGAAAGATTTAGTAATCTTTATATTCTGTCAATTAAAAATATATGATTAGTAATATCTTGTGTTTAAATCAATTATTGTAATTTTTGGTATGTGGGTAAAAGGTAATGTCATTTAAAAATATTGATTCGGATTTGAAGCCTAGTTATAATTCAGCTAATGATGATATTGTTGAGGATTTTTATAATATCGTATTATCGGAGTCTGTAAAATACGATAGGATTTCTGGTTTTTTTAATTCTACAAGTTTGGCAGTTGCTGCCGAAGGCATTGACAAATTCGTAAAAAACGATGGAAAAATGCGTCTTATTTGTGGAGCTAAGCTTGATGCTGACGATTTGGAATCAATCAATAATGCTGATGAATTAAAAGATTTGATACATGAAGAATTTTTAAGGGATTATAATTCAATTCAGGATGAAATAGTTAAGAATCATGTAAAAATCTTGGGTTGGATGATTGCTAATGGTTATTTGGATATTAAAATTGGAGTCAATGTTAAAGATGATGGGTTTTATGAACCAGGAATGCTTCATTCTAAAATTGGCATAATGTATGATGATGAAGACGACTCAATATTGTTCAATGGTTCAGTAAATGAAACTGCATCTGGTTGGAGGAATAATATTGAATCATTAAAAATTTTTAAGAGTTGGAGAAATTCTGAATATATGGAAGATGATATTCGGGATTTTGAAGATTTTTGGGATGGTTTAAATCCTTCTTTAGAAATTTTTGATGTGCCTGAAGCCAGTAAACGTAAATTAATCGAATTTGCTCCAAAATCTAAAAACGATGTTTTAAGCTTAAAATTAAGTTCAAAACCTACTTTAAGGGAATATCAGAATGAGGCATTAGAAAGTTGGGTAAATAATAACTATCATGGTATTTTAAGTATGGCTACGGGTACAGGTAAAACTATAACTGCTTTATCATGCTTTGATTATTTAAAAAGGAAAAAATCCAAATTATTGACGGTTATTGTTTGTCCTCAAAAGCATTTGATTAGTCAATGGGAAGAAAATCTTAAAAAATTTAATTTTAAAGGAGAAACTCTTGTAGCATCGGGAGATAATCCAAAATGGAAGTCTCAATTATTGGGTTTGATTGGAGATTTAAAATCTGGTTTAAAGAAGAATGTGGTCATATTTACCACATTTAACACATTCAGCAATCAGAAATTCATTAAAAACATGTCTTTATATGGTGAAGAGTCATTAGTAATTGTTGATGAAGTTCATGGAATTGGGTCTTCTGAATTTAGAAAAGGATTTGATGTTCCCTACACTTATAAGTTAGGATTAAGTGCTACTCCGGAGATTGAAGACGATTTTGAACGAAATGACTTTGTTTATGAAACATTTAATAATGTTGTTTATGAATATGATTTGGAAAAAGCTATTGATAATGGTTTTTTAACTCATTATAATTATTATCCTGAATTTATTGATTTGGACAACGAGGAATTGCGTGAGTATGAATATTATACTTATGAAATCGTTAGGTTGATAAATAAAAAGAATAAATCCGTTAACGATGAAAATAAGTTAAAAACATTTTTAATTAAAAGGAGGAATGTGGTCAATAACGCTAAAGCTAAAATGGTTTATTTAAAAGAGTTTTTATCAAAAAATTCTGATATGAAAGATTTGATTATTTACTGCACTGGTGAACAATTGCCTAAAGTTCAAAAGATTTTAGAGGACTTGGATATTCCAAATAAAAAATTCACTGGTGAGGAATCTACAAAAAAAGTTAGGGGGAAATCTGAAAGGGATAGAATTTTGGAATTATTTGCAAGGGGTCATTATCACGCGTTGGTAGCTATCAAATGTTTGGATGAGGGAGTTGATGTTCCTTCTACTCAAACTGCATTATTAATGGCCAGTACTTTGAATTCAAGACAACATATTCAAAGAAGAGGTAGGATATTGAGAAATAGTCCGGGTAAAAAAATTGCTAATATTTATGATTTAATTGTATTTCCATGCATGAAAGATCAATCTAGCTCTGTAGAAAGTATATTTCGTAACGAACAACGTCGTTATGATGAATATGCTGATTTAGCAGATAATTTTTCAGAATGCAGTAGGAAATTCATTGAAAAATGGGAGGAATGTAAATGACAAAAATGAATCTTGAAATAATTGATTATATAAATAATGCTGATTTGGATGATAATCTGAAGCAATTTTTTATTAATGCAATTATATATGAGTTAAGAAATCAGAATAAAACACAATTCACCGCAGCATATACTACGATGATTGAATCAGCCATTAAATCTGGAGGGGATGAATAAATGTTTCTGGATTATATTGAAATAACTAATTTTCGCCCTTATTATGGAACTCAAAGAATTGATTTCGGATTTAATGAAAAAGAAAATTTAACAATTATTTTAGCAGATAATGGTAGTGGAAAAACTTCTTTGGTTAATGCATTAACCTGGGCATTATATGGTAAAGAGCTTCATGATGTTCGTGACAAATCTGAACCTATTTATAATCTTAAGGCAGCAGAAATTGCGGAAGCTGAAGGGTATGATGAAATAAATGTTGAAGTTAAAATTAGATTTTATTATTTTGATGCAGATAATCATAAAAAATATTTCGTGGTTGATAGGGAAGTTAAATATCAACAATGGGAGGATGATCAATGGTCAGCAGAATTAACAAGCCATTTGATTGTAGATGAAACCGGTAAGGAACCTATGGATCAGGATATTGCTCAAAATGCTATTAATAATAAGATTCCGAAAAACATGTTTCATTATTTCTTTTTCAATGGTGCGACATTATCCAATTATTTTGAAAGCGATTCTGATTTAAATTTGAAAAATTCCATTGAACAGATATCTCAAGTTGGTTTAGTAAATAGCATGGCTGATCATTTGGAAAAAACATTAAATAATCTTAATAAACAATATGATAAATTACGTCCTGAAGGTCCAGTAAATTATAATAAATTAATCAATAAAAAAATATCTGAAAGGAAAGACCTGGAAGATGAAAGGAAAGCAAATCATATAAAAATTGATGAGGCTCAAAGATTAATATTAGAATTGGACGAAAAATTAAAAAAAGCCGATTCGAAGCATGTTAAAGAATTAACTAATCGTAGAAGTGTTTTGGAAAAGGAGAAAATATCATTATCTACTTCAATTAAAACAAATACTGTAAAATATGAGAATTTAATATTGGAAATTTATCCTATTGCTGTTTTATTTGATGAATTAATTGGGGCTATAGAAATTGCTGACAAATCCCGTGAAACAAAAACAGCTCCTCCTTTAATTGAAAGAACATTGTTAAATGATATTTTGGATGATGGATATTGTATTTGTGGTGTAAAATTAGAAGATCATCCTGAATGTGTTGAAGAATTACATAAAAGATTAAGAAAGACTACTAAAGTTCAAACAGATGAATTTTACAAAGATTATTATGATATAAAAAGCACATTGAAAAAATTAGAGAATATTCATGAAATCGACAATATGCGAAGAACACTTGAAGAAAACAATGCTCATTTGATTGCTGTAGAAAATGAGATTTCTGAAATTTCTGAGGAATTGATTTCAATTGATATTGCGGATATTAACGAATATGAAAAGCATAGGGATAATAATGTTAAAGTTAAGAAGAGATTAAGGGATAGAAATACAATAATCGGTAAGGATATTGAAAGGTTAAAAAATGAAATTGTTCAACTTAAAAAGAAACGAGATGATATTGAAGAAGCAAATGAGAAATTAAGGGAAATTAATCAAAAAATAGAATTTTGTGAGTCTGCTGTAGATGTTGTATCTACATTAAATTATGATGTACAAAAACATATTCGAGATAAAGTCACATCTAAAATCCGTGATCAATTTATTGGAATTGATTGGAAATATGATAAGTATACTGATGTAAATATCGAAGATGATTATAGGATACGGGTAACTAAAAGTTCTGGACAAAAAATACGTCCTGGAGATTTGTCTGACGGTGAAGAAAATCTACTGGCATTATCTTTTATGATGGCATTGCATAGTCTTAGTGGATTCGAAATACCATTAATCATTGATGCTCCTTTAGAAAAATTAGATAAAAGTAAACGTATTGACTTTATTTCTGATTTACATGAGTACACTAAAGACAAACAAATTATTTTCTTGTTTACTGACAGCCAATATACGAATGATGTAAGAGCAAGCATGTTAGAAAATGTTTCTGAAGAATATGAATTAAAACCAGCTGAAAATAAAACGGAGATTGTTAAACATGAGCAGTAAAGAAAAAACTGTTGCATCTAGATTGAGTCGTGAAGATGGAACAAATAAAACATATAATGGATTATTAGAACGTCCTGGACCATTAAGCAGTAAAAAGAAAAAATACACTAGGGATATCTTTACTTTAGCATTAGCTTTTGGTTATGAAAACAATATCCGAACACCTCTTGTAATTAAAGATAATTTCGCTAATAAAGAGAATTTTGGTGAAGATTTACCTTCTTTAATTAATGCATTGGCAATAACCAAAACTGATAAAGGTATTGATATTTTAGGTGAAACCCCTTCTGATATTTATAAAGTTGCAGAAGAATATGCTAATGGGGGGTTAGACTATTTAAACTCAGAATATCTTAGTGGCGCTGATGAATTCATTGAAACATTAAGAATCAAAATATTGGATTTAAATAAAGACGATAGAATTATTAATAAATTGAAAGAATTGGACTTATGATTCTTTTATTTCAATTTATTTTTATATTGTGAGGTATTATCATGGATCATTTAAATAAGGATATTAAAGAAGGGATTTCTAATTTAAAGTGTGATGATGATATGAAATCCTTTTTAAAAGAGATTCTTAATTATGAATTAGAGCTTTATAATAAACCTGGTAAAACCAAGAAAACTATTTCAGAGGAATATAATAAGCACATTTCAGTTTTTTCAGAAGAGGATTAAAATGAGGATTGAATCAATAAAAATTGAAAATTATAGGCAATATAAGGGGCCTGTTGAAATAGAATTCAGTGTGGATGAAGATAAAAATTTCACAATTATTCAAGGTACAAATGGTGCAGGTAAAACGAATCTTTTGAATTCAATAACTTGGTGTTTTTATGGTAAAGAACTCCACAAATCCCAAACAACCGGTAAAGGTCCAATTTATAATTTAATAACTAAAAATCAAACAAAACCTAATGAAAATTTTGATGTAAAAGTTGAAGTTACATTAGTTGATGAATACGACTTCAGAATCATCTGTACTCGTTCATTAAACTTCCGTTGCGATTCAAAAGGAGAAATTTTCCAGGATCCTCATGGATCTAACTTTCAAATATATCAAGAAATGCAGGATGAGAATTTAACCCGTCCAGAATTATTTGTGAACAATAATTTGCCGATTGATATTGAAGGATATTTCTTTTTCGATGGTGAAAAACTTGAAGATTATTTTGATGTAACATCTAAAAATTCCATTAAAGATTCCGTTTATCAGTTGTCACAATTACATTTGTTGGATTCTGCATTAAGTAATTTGGAAATGAGACGAAAGGAATATGTTCGTGATTTAAATAAGTTGGATAAAAACACAGGTAAATTCCTGACTGATAGAAATAATCTCGAATCTAAAATGAGAGTTTCTCTAAAAAAGAGAAACAAAATAGATAGTGAAATTGAAACGTTAAATACAGAATTAATAGAACTCAAAAAGGAGTTACGTCAAGCAGATAATAAAGATGTATCCATGTTAGAACGTGAAAGAACCAGATTACAAAAGGATGAACAAAGATTAATTAAGAATATTGATAAAACAAAAGAGAAAAAAGAAAAGTTTTTAGTTAAGAATGTTTCATTTGTTTTAGGGTTTCCTGCATTGAAATATGGTTCTGAAATATGTGATTCAGATAATGAGGAACTATTTAATTCATTATATAGTCCTGAGTTTTTAGAACATATTTTAAATAAAAAACAATGTATTTGTGGTTGTGATCTTTCAGAGAATGACGATGCATATCATCATTTAGAACATCTTATGGAATCGGTTTCCAATTTAAACAATGTATTTGATAAGGTTAAAGACTCTTCAAGAGAATTCAATACGCTGTTAATTGAATTAGAAGATTTTAAAAGAAATTTAAATTCAATTAATGAGGATATTTCTATTTATGAAGAAGATTTAATGGAGGTTAGGGAAGATCTTAAATTTAATCAATATAACTTTGAAGGAATTGACAAATCTAAAATAAAAAAATTAAATGAAGAAATTCTTGAAAAAGAAGAACTAAAATCTACTAAAATTTCTGAAAGAACTAAGGCAGATATTGATTATAAGGATGCTATAAGCAAGTTAGAACGTCTTGAACGCATGGAAAGAGATATAAAAATTAGGGATAAAAAAGTTTTATTGTTGAATAATAAAAATGCTTTTTGTACTCGAGCCATTAAACAAATTGAGAAGTTAAAAGGCAATCTTTCTGAAAATATTCGTTCTCAAGTTGAGGATTTAACTACAAGCCAATTTAAAAAATTGATGTGGAAAGATAATTTTGAAGAAGTTTTGGTTAGTAGAAATTATGATGTTAAAGTAAAAGATGTTGTTGGTGAAATTTCCTCCCCAGGTATTTTATCTGCAGGTGAAAAGTTAGTATTGGCATTATCTTTCGTTTCTGCATTAAATAATATTTCTGGCTTCTATTTACCATTTATAATCGATACTCCTATGGGAAGATTGGGCAGTGAAATGAAAAATAATATTTCTAAAACATTGCCTGAATATATGGAAGGTCGACAAGTTACTCTTTTAGTTACTGATGAGGAGTACAATGAAAATTTCAAACATGGTATTGCTCCTAAAGTCGGTAAAGAGTATTATATTAAAGTTAATGAATCAAAAGAAGGCACACATTCCGAGGTTGTTTTAAATGACAGATGATGAAAAAACAAAAAATAGGATTTTTATAAGAAAAAAAGATCGTGAAATTTATCAATCTATTAAAACTGCTAACGGTATTTTAAGCAAAGCATCTAATAGTGAGTTATTTGTCATGGCTATGGTTTTAGGATTTAAAGAAAAAGGTAAAGGCTCATTAAAAAATATTTCTTCCGATGCTAATGAGGGTTTTATACGTATAGAGAGTGTTGATGATGATTCATGGAATATGATAAAAGCATTTGCATTGTATGAAGAAGAGGATGTTAATGTATTGGGGGATATTGATAAAATGCTTGATATTGCCGAAAAATATGCGAATGAAGGAATTAAAGTTTTGAATAAAGTATATTTCGATAAAGATACTGATTTTACAGAAGTTTTGGAGGAAAAGTTGATTAATGAATTTGATTCACATGAAATCGGTTAATTTAAGTAGTTATTGTGGGTGAGTATTATGGGGCTTTCAGTTGAAGAATTAAGGCAAAGATCATTAGAAAACAGGTCAAAATTAAAAAACTCTTATTTCCATATTCCTATGGGTGATATAAGTTATGATTTTCAGATAACTGGTGTTGGGAAACAAGCTATTTTAATAAGTAAATACTTTTTCTATAATGAAATCATTAAAGGAATTAAGGACGGTAATTCAAATGGTTTTGAGGCGGCTATTCAACAGATAATTGTTGATCCGTCCGGAAATAAAAAAGTAATGATAGAAAATCCTAATGAATTAAAATTAAGAGCCATGTCCAATAAAAATGGAATTAAAACTTACCCAATTATGGTTCAAATTGGAAATAACCAATATTCATTTAGAATTGGTGGTGTTGGCGGCAAATCCATTAAAGTAATCCTGTTTATTAATTATCAGGATATTGCTAAAAATTCCGAAAAGGATAATTTTAGCTTAGAATTTATTTTAAAAGAATTAATCATTGGTAATGATGTTGAATATGATGTATTTGATAGGTTGAGAGACAATACTTATTTCATAACTGAAGAAGAGGAAGAATCTTCCGCTGGAGTAGATTTATCTGGCATTACCAAATTGGATCCTGATGAAGCTAAAGAAATCGCTTCCAATCTCAGAGGATGGTCAAAATTATTATTTGATTCCATAGATGATTTGGATAGTGATGTATTTACGTTTGATGATTTACTGGAAGTAGATCGTCTTAAAGCTTATCGTGTGGAAGGTAAAAGTTTAGAGCCTCTTGTTAATAAAAACTTGCCTACATTAATTGATTTGGGATTAGTTTCTGAAGTTGCAGATAAACAATATTCTAAGAATTGGTAATATTGTTTATCACCAAATTTATAACGTGGGCCGCATAATATTTAATTAGAGGTTTTAATTAATGTTATGCAACATTTCCATTTCAACAATCAACGATGAAAATCAGCTTACAATCCATAAAAGCAACTGTAACGTTAACTTATTCTATCCTTTTATTAATGAACTGATGCTTTTTGACACTGATGAGGATTTTTTGCATGACGAATTTTGCATAAGGCTTTCAAAAGAGGATTTAAACCAAATTAACACTTCAAATATAAAAGAAGAAGATAAGAAATTCTTAAATGAAATATCCGAACTATTCAACAAGACCAAATGCAAATCAGTCGAAATCGATGGAAGATTTCGCAGATTCATTCAAATCGGGGAATTAAATTGAAGACTTTAAACGTTGTTGCAGCTATTATTCACAAGGGCGACAAGATTCTAGCCACCAAAAGGGGCTATGGGGAATTCATCAACCAGTGGGAGTTTCCTGGCGGAAAGATTGAGGAAAACGAAACCAAAGAGGAAGCATTAATCAGAGAAATCAGAGAAGAGCTCAACGTTGAAATAGAAATCACTAATTTCGCTTTGGATTTGGAATATCAGTACCCTACATTCTACCTCAAGATGAGCTGCTATGACTGCATTATCAAAAGCGGAACCCCAAAGCTTCTTGAGCACAATGATGCCAGATGGCTTTCAAAAGCCGAATTGGACGACGTTAACTGGATTCCTGCCGATATCGCAGCTGTCAATTACCTGAAAGAAACAATGCTTTCAAACGAGGAAATCATGGAAAAGATGAAAGGCATTGATGAGAAGATGATGAAGGTCGGATACGATCTGGAAGCGCTATACAAATTGTATGACGAAACGGATGACAAGTTCGAAAGGGAACTCATTTACGCTGAAATCAGAAGCATTGAAATTTTAAACACCATAAAAATCGAAAACATAAAATGAACATCGAAGAAGACATCTTAAACGGAGCCAGGACGGCATTCATTGACGAATCATACAAATCCAGTCCGGACTTTAAGCCGAAGCTGCTTTTCAATTCTAAAGATTCTAAAGTCAGAAACGAAATCATAGATCGTCTCAGAACCTGTGATGAGTTCATTATATCAACCGCTTTCATTAACTTAAGCGGAATCACGCCTTTGCTGGAAGAGCTGAAAATTCTTGAAAAGAAAAACGTTAAGGGAAAGATATTAACCACGGATTATCTGAGCTTTACCGAGCCCAAAGCATTAAAAAAATTAAATAAATTCAAAAACATCGAAATCAGAATGTTTACAACCGAAAATGAAGGATTTCACACCAAAGGATATATCTTCAAAAGAGACGATTCATATTTGGCAATTGTGGGAAGCTCCAACCTGACTGCTTCAGCTCTTACCAAAAACAAGGAATGGAATGTCGAGTTTAGCACAAACGGCGACGGCGAAATCATAATCAACCTGTTAAATGAATTCAACGAATTATGGAGCAAATCACATGATTTGGATGAAATTCTTCCGACTTATGAAAAGCTCTACAACGACAATAAGAATTTCAAGGAATTAAGGCAAACGACAGAGGAATTAAGGAAAAGTAACATTGTCGATTTGGCTCCCAATTCCATGCAGGAGGAATTCCTTAAAAACGTAAGAAACTTGATAAAGCAGGGTGAGAAAAGAGCAATTCTCGTTTCCGCAACGGGAACGGGTAAGACCTACGCTTCAGCCTTTGCGGTAAGGGATTTCAATCCCAAAAGGTTTTTATTCATCGTTCACAGGGAACAAATCGCAAAGCAATCAATTAATGCCTATAAAAACGTTATAAAAAACAAATCATTTGGAATGTTAACCGGTAATAATAAGGATTTTAAAAGCGACTACATTTTTGCAACCATCCAGACATTATCCAAGGGTGACGTCTACACGAGATTTAAAAGTGACGAATTCGACTATATCGTAATCGACGAGGTTCACAAGGCCGGTGCATTGTCCTATCAGAAGATTTTCAGCTATTTCACTCCTAAGTTCTACCTTGGAATGACCGCTTCGCCTGAGCGTACAGACGGCTTTGACATTTACGAACTTTTTAATCACAATATCGCCCATGAAATCAGGCTTCAGGAGGCGTTGGAAGAGGATTTATTATGTCCGTTCCATTATTTCGGAATAAAAGATGTCACTTTTGATAACGAAGTCATAGATGACAATTTCACTGATTTCAATTGTTTGGCATCCGATAAAAGAGTTGATTACCTTCTTGAAAAGTCAGAGTTCTATGGATATTCCGGTGAAAGAATAAAGGCTTTAGTGTTCTGTTCAAGAAAAAAAGAAGCCAAAATGTTAGCCACCGAATTCAACAGGAGAGGCCATCCGTCCGAGGTATTAACGGGCGAGGACTCACAGGCCTACCGTGAAGAGACGATTGACAGACTAACCAACGACGCCAATCCCCGCAATCTGGAATACATATTCACTGTAGACATCTTTAATGAGGGTGTAGACATTCCCGAAATCAACCAGGTTATCCTTGCAAGGCCGACACAATCCCCAATCATCTTCATACAGCAGCTGGGAAGAGGCCTTAGGAAATTCAAAAGCAAGGAATTCGTCGTTATCCTAGATTTCATCGGAAACTACAAAAACAACTTCATGATTCCATTGGCACTTTCAGGAGACAGGTCATACGACAAGGACAATCTGAGGCGCTATTTGATGGAGGGAAACAAAATCATTCCCGGCGCATCTTCAATCAACTTCGATGAGATTTCAAAAAGGAGAATCTTCGAATCAATCAACAACACATCCTTTTCCAAAATCGCACTTTTCAAGGAGAAATACAACAACCTTAAATTCAAACTGGGTAAAATCCCTTCGCTTTATGATTTTGCCGTTAACGCAGAGTTCAATCCCGAACTCATTCTCTCACACAAGAAATTCGATTCATACCATTCATTTTTAAGTTATGTTGACGATGACTACACAGGAGAGCTTGACAGTGCTCAAATAGCTTCATTAAAGCTGATTTCCAAAAAGCTCCTGAAAGGAATAAGGCCTCATGAAATGATAATACTCAACTGCCTGAGATACAATAAGTATTTCAACATGGAAATGATTGAAAAATGTTTAAATGAAATTTACGGCCTTGATAATCAAAATGACTCAATTAACGGAGCCATTAACTTTTTGAGCCTGAATTTCTACAGAAAAGAAAACGGCGATGGCTATCAGGCAAATACCGTTCAGGGCTTTGTGGGCGATGCCATCCCTTATGAAAACATATTCTTTAATGACGATTTTACGATTTCGGATTACTTCTGGAACTGCCTTGCCAATCCGACTTATTTAAGGCACTTTGAGGATGCGGTTAATTACGCATTATTCAAATATGAAAACTATTACAGGGACGAAAAGCCGTTCAAGCTGTATGAAAAATACTCCCGTGAAGACGTATTGAGGCTTTTGAACTGGAAACACTTCATGAATGGCCAGAATATCGGCGGATATAAAATAAAGTACAATACGTGCCCTATCTTTGTAACCTACAATAAGGCCGAAGACATTTCAGAAACGATAAATTATGATGATCAGTTCATCAGCAAGGAATGCTTCTCATGGATGAGTAGGGACAACAGAAAAACCTCATCTGCCGAACTGGAAGCGTTAATTAATTATAACGACCTGGATGTTGAACTGTTCATACAGAAAAACAATGATGAGGGAATCGAGTTTTACTATATCGGAAAATTAACTCCCCTTACCTATAAGCAGCTTTACAGAAATATCGGCGGCAAGGACAAGCCTATTGTTAATTTCACATTCAAAATAGACAATCCGGTTAAGGATGAGCTCTATGACTACTTCACCAAAGACTAACAGCACCATTACAACATATTAAACACAACTAATAAATATCATTAAAACATAATATACTATATCTGCTCCATATATTCTACTTTTTGGGAGCAAACAATTGACAATTGGGATATTATGGCTTTTGAACAGGAATTAATGATGCTGGAAGGACAAATTGAACGCGCTCAGGATATGGATGAGCTTAACTACATTAGACTTACAAGCGAAAAGAAATACTGGTGGACAAGCATATTCGTTGCAGGACTTTTCTACGCCCTCAACGGAGATGTGGGAAAGATGATTATCACGTGGATCATTTCGTTTTTTACATTGGGAATATACGCATTATATATCATCTACACCAGCTACAGGGACCAGAACGAATTCAACAATAAGATGGAATACTGGATTCTGCAGAAGTCAAGGGAACTGAAGGGAAATCCTCAGAGAAATTCTCAAGCTTCAAGTTCAGCTGAAAGGATAGGCACCTGCCCGAACTGCGGATATGAACTGGCTGAGTCACACAAGTTCTGTCCCAACTGCGGAGACAAGGTTGAAATTAAGAAAAATAAGATTTCATTTTGTCCGAATTGCGGTGTAAAAGTTGAAGATAATGCAAGATTCTGCATGGAATGTGGAAATAAGCTTTATGAGGATATTCAACCAGTTAAAGAGGAAACAGTCGAAACAACCTCTGAGGAAACTTCTGAGATTGAGGCAAGTGAAGTCATCATGCTGCCGGAAAAAAAAATGAATAGCTTTTTTAAGTAGTAGGTACAATATAATAAATGGCGGCATTGAGATTTTTCATCGCTATCCAACGAAAAATCTTTTTTTTCCGCCATTATCTAATTAAACCACTTATTTTTCAATAATTAACCTAACAGCTATTTAAATCATGCTAATTCAATTAATATGATTAATTAATCCTTAAATTCCTGATTCCCTTAAGGATTAATCTCCATGAATACAAATCAGAAGTTATTTATACATTTTAAACACAATATATGAACATGGAGTATGAAGGTTTTCGCTTAAGAAGTTTTATTTTCCAAGACAAGGAAAAGATTCACGGAAAACGATTTTCACTGCAGGGTGACTCAAACGCAACATACGATTTTAACATTCACGGAGTCGGCCACAACGCACTTGACGTAACGGCATTCTGCAATTATGAAAAAATTGCAAGGAATTCAAACCGTATGGAAAAGGACCTGCATTATCTGATTGATTACAGGGCAAAACTTGCATCAACACTTGCAAGCGAGGCAAATAACAGAGCATACAGAATATATGAAGAAAAAATTAAGGTCAATATCGAAGACATTGATTACACGTTCATTATCGACGGTGTCGGTCCGAAGGCCATTAAAATGACCTGTCAGGTAACTTATGATGAGATTGCAACTTCACACCGTCCCCTGGAAAGTTATCTTAAAAATCTGATTTCTTCAACCTATCGGATGGATGATCCAGAATTAATCAGTAAAATCGATCGTGAATGGGCGCAAGATTTTGAAGAAAAGAAAAAGCGTAGACAACAGACCATTAAGGACGAAGAAGAAAGGAGAAGAAAGCGGGAGGAACTTGAAGAGTTTCTCAAGTCTTGATTAAGTGAGGAGGTAAATATGAGTAAGACCTGTCCGAACTGTGGCGTTAACTCGCCGGATAACGCCAAATTTTGCATAGAATGTGCACATGACTTAACAGACGTTCCGATTATCAAAGATGAAGTAAATCCTAAAAGCACTAATGGCAATGGTTTAAAATTGGGTTCAATCGCACTGATAGTTATTGCATTAATTGTTATTATTGCAGCAGGATTTTTCATTTTCGGCTCAGGAGATGATTCACAGCCGGAGGAAAACATTCAGATAACATTCGATGAAGTAACGGTCACCGATTTCACATCATCAGGTAAAATCTATTACAATTACTTTGTAAAAGGATTCATAACAAACATTCCCAAGGACTGTGACGGCTATATGCTCAAGACGATATACTGCGATTCACAGGGCAGGGAACTGACCTCCACGGTAGAGAAACTGTCATCTTTCAAGGATAATGAAAAGTATGATTTCTCATCAACAATCAGCTTCTATCAAACCCAGAACTATCTTGATGTCAATCACGTCAGTGTACAGCTAATCAAGGATAATGTCTTCATTAAGGAGTTCAATTCCACAATGAGCACCAATAAATTAACTTCAAACGCAACAGCCTGATTTATTCGGGCTTTAATCTTTTTTTATCATTAACTGGATGAAATTAAAGCAATGTATCTACATGCACCACATTAATTTACTCGGTTTTGAAATGACATTAATTAATATTAATTATTCTCTTAAGGAAAATGCATAATCACAACAAACATTAACGTTTAATCATTCATAAATCGCAGATGCTTAAACTTATTTCGCCTCGCCTGAGAATCAATTAATTTGACCATAAGTTTGTTTCGAATAGGCTTATTTCAAATTAATGTCGGCCATTCCCGGTTCAAAACCTGATTTGCGAACTCCTGGATATATATGCTGGCCTTTAAAACAGGCGGATTTTCAAAGGCACTGGCATTAATGCAAATTCCTCTCCGCCAGATTGAATGATTAAAAAAACATTCGTTTTAACGAGACATGAATTTAAGATAAGTGACCTCATGGAAATCGAGCGCATGCAGGTTAGGATAATCCATTTAAAAAAAGTAAAGAAAAGGATTAAAATTAATTAATCCCTTATTGTAATGGTGTTTGAAATTCTTAGCTCATCATACTCGGAAGTGATGATGTATTCTCCGGCCATTAAATTAATGTTGAGCCTTGCAATACCTTCGGAATCGGTTGTTCTGTTATAAAAGACTCCGTTGATGTTGAAGGTTACGTTAACGCCGGATAATGCCTGGCCTTCACCGTCCACAACACTAACGTTGAAGGTTGAACCGTCCTTGTACTTCATGTCCAAATCATCAGCTTCCAAGGTGGATAAAACCGTGATGTTATAGGACATCTGAAGGCCGGTCAATGGATCCAAAGCCGTTAATATGTACTCGCCAGGGTTCAAGTTAATGTTCAGCCTTGCAGTTCCGTTTTCATTGGTTACGCGGTTATAGAACACTCCATTGATGTTCATGGTAATGTTCTTTCCGGCTACTGGGTTGCCTTCACCATCAATCAATGTAATGTAGAACTGTGAAGCGTTCCTGAAGTATTTAACCAGATTGTCGGCAATTAACGTTGGCAATACGGTAATTGAGTTTTCAACTGTCGTTCCGTTGAACGTGGTTTTTATCGTGTAATTGCCAGGATTCAAGTTAATGGCTATTCTGGCAGTTCCGTTTTCATCACTGATTCTGTTATATGTTCCACCATTAATTTCAAATGTAACGGTTTGATTAGCAACGCCAATATTTGCCTCAAATTTGGAATCGTTTTTATAGATTTTAACCAAATCTTCAGTGTAGAACGGTAAAGCAACAGTGTAGACTTTTAGACATGCAATATAACCTAAGTCATAAGCATCTTGCCAAGGCTGTCCGTCAATACTGACAAATGAAATGTTTCGAGTATAATGAACTCTGGTATCAGAAAGATCAATGAATGGAACACCGTTTGAGGTAATCACTGCTTTGAAGACATCTCCTTTTTTGACTGGTATGTAATCGTTTAATTTGATGGTGTGGTAACCAAGATATGGAGATACTCCTTCCTGAGTTAGTTTTAACACATCATTAACAAAAATTTCGACTGTATAGTTGATGCCACTTTGGTTGAAGTATGTTCCAACTGCCGCAATCAAATCATCATCTACAGCTTCAAATACATTCATATAACTTGCAGTTGAATTGCCTGTATCGAAGCCTTCGTCCCACATTAAATCATACTGATAGTTCTTATTATATGGAACTGTATTTTCAATTATTATTGCAGTTGCATATCTAAATATTCCGCCTGGAGCATATTGCAACAAAGTCTGGTCATAATATGAAACATACAGGAATCCGTTTTCTCCAAAACCAGGTCCCCAGCTGTTCTTAACAATCCATGCACCGTCGCCAGATGGAATAATTCCGAAATTCTCTTTTGGATAGTTGTCATCCCATCCAACAACTGAAACAGCATGGTTCGGAGGAATAGTTACATTCACATACTGTGAATGAGTGTCAGGCCTGTAATAAGGAGTCACATCATCATATGTGGACTGTCCATTGTAATTTACATCTATGGAACCGTATTTCAGGATTGCCCATTTGAGCTGTGTGCCGTTCGGTATTTCGTTGTTAGGTATGAACATAAGGTCCTGAATATGGATATCATTTTGGGTTTTAATCACCGGTGAAAGCTTTCCTAAATCATCATAGGTATCGGCATCCTGTACAAATGCTCCAAGCCAGCTCAAGAGATAAGCTGTGGAATCAATGTTGCCTCCCCCTTCCAATGTTTGAGTATCGCCGTAAATTGAATATTTTGTCATGGTATTCTGCATGTTGTTTTCTGAAAAATCAGCTGCAAGGCCGGTTGCTTTCAATAACGCTGATTCCAGTACTCCTGACATTGCGAATGTCCAGCAGGCACCCGTCCAACCTTGATTTCTGACTGGTGAAACCCATCCCCAGTCACGTGAATCATATCTTGCTGGAAGAGCAGTAACATTGATTACATTGTTGATTAATGTTAACTGCAGGCCTTCTCCATCTTGGATTGTTGCATAGAATGTATTGTTAGTTGAGACATTATTATCATTGATGAAAATATTTGTTTTGTCTATAATGGATTGTTTATCGAAAAATGTGTAGATTGGGTTTGTATTATTTTCAAACAGTGTATTTCTAATGTTATATGATCCATCATAAGCATAAATTGCATTTCCAGCACTTGCAGTGTTGTTGATGAATCTAGAGTCATTTATACTTATTGTAGACATGTCAATGACCATTGCGCCACCGTAAGTAGGATATCCTTCAATAATGTCAACACCATTTGAAGTGAAATTACAGTCATTGATTTCAGCAGAATCAACATATGAAATGTAAACTGCCCCACCATTGTATGTAGCATGACAGTTTGTGAATTCAGTATTGTTTATGGTGAGATTTCCGCCGAATTGGATATAAGCACCACCAAATCCAGAAGAAGTGTTCCTGAATACCGTATCGAGTATGGTCACATTGCCCGGACGTGTGTTATCCATTCCGGGAATATCTACAAGAATTGCTCCTGCATTTTTAGCAGAAGTGATGTTGATGAATTCACAATTCCTGATGTATAGCACACCACCACTTTTATGGCCTATTGCACCTGAAGAGATGCTTGCGGCCAAATTAATAAATTTGGAATTGAGTATTGTAAGGGCTTTTGATTTTTCCATATATATTGCAGGAGTGTAGTTTGAAACGATATTTGCAAATGTGACATTGTCAACATAACCTTCTGCTTCTTTTATAATAATTTGAGCACGTTTGGCATGTACATCTGAAGTGAATTCTGTGTTGTAGAGGTTTAATTTACCGTTTTCAATATATATTGATGAGCCGCCACCTCCATAATTATCAATGAATTTTGAATTGTTAATGTTTAAAACATTATCAGATAAAAGTTCTATAGCCCCTCCTTCTGTGGTTGCGAAGTTTTTAATGAAAGTAACGTTGTTCAATGTTAATGATCCACTAGTGTATATTGCTCCGCCTTTTTCGGCATTACCTCCGGTTAAAATCAAATTGCTTAATGTAACGTTGTTTGCAGTAATGTTGAATATTCTTGATTGGTTCTTCCCATCTATTGTAAAACCGTTACCGTTAAGTACAAAATTATCCTTGCCGATAACAATTCCATTTTTGTTGTCAGTTGCATTGTTGAAGGCATAGTCCTTGGTTAAATCCAAAGTCGTGCCCGTATTATTTATTTCATCAGTCAAATCTGTGAATGAAGCTTCATCCACCATATACATATCTTCCTGACCATCATCGCTTAGGGTCTCATCGGAAATGTCGTCTGCTGCACAGACAGCCCCCACCGGTATGATTAAAACAAGCATGACGATTATAATCTTTAAGACCTTCATAATTATCACAATATAAATTTATGTAAAAAATCAGTATTTAAGTATTTATATTGGATTTCAGCGGTTAATGGTGTGTCAAGTTTTATTAAAAAAAGAAAGAAAGGATTAAAATTAATTAATCCCTTATTGTAATGGTGTTTGAAATTCTCAAGTCGTCATACTCGGAAGTGATGATGTACTCGCCTGCCATCAGGTTGATGTTTAATCTGGCAATACCTTCGGAATCGGTTGTCCTGTTATAAAAGACTCCGTTGATGTTGAAGGTTACGTTAACGCCGGATAATGCCTTGCCTTCACCGTCTACAACACTAACGTTGAAGGTTGAACCGTCCTTGTACTTCATGTCCAAATCATCAGCTTCCAAGGTGGATAAAACCGTGATGTTATAGGACATCTGAAGGCCGGTTAAAGGATCCAAAGCAGTTAAAATGTACTCGCCAGGGTTCAAGTTAATGTTCAGCCTTGCAGTACCGTTTTCATTGGTCACTCTGTTATAGAACACACCGTTGATGTTCATGGTAATGTTCTTGCCTGCTACAGGTTTGCCTTCACCGTCAATCAGCGTAATGTAGAACTGTGAAGCGTTCCTGAAGTATTTAACCAGATTGTCGGCAATCAACGTTGGCAATACGGTAATTGAGTTTTCAACTGAATAATTGCCGTAAATCGTTTTGATTGAATATTCGCCAGGATTCAAGTTAATGGCTATTGAAGCCGTACCGTTTTCATCGCTTACGCGAGTATAATTAACGCCGTTCAGCTCAAAGGTCACGTTAACGCCGGCAGCACCGACATAAGCCGCAAACCTGGAGGCGTTTCTGTAGAGTTTAACCAGGTCTTGGGTGTAAATGGCCAAATCCTTTGTATAGACTTTCAGGGAAATCGTTTCGTTTTCCAAAGCAAGGTCTTTCCATCCGTTGCCGAGATTAAGGAAAGTCATGTTTTCAAGGTAGTACTGCCTTGAATCGATGAATAGCCTGACTGAAGTCTTGTTGATAACTGCAGTGAAGACGTCTCCGGCCTTTACCGGAATCTCTTCGGTTAATTTTACGGTATGGTATCCGTTAAATGGTGCAGTTCCGTTTTGTGAATGAACAAGTTCATCATTTACATAGATTTCAAGGGCATAGTTTTCATTTTCATTGAAATATGTTCCAACAGCGCTTATCAGTTCCGCATCAACGGCTTCATAGCTGTTTTTATAAGAGACTGATGAATTATTCTCCAAGTTTATGACGTCTCCGCCAATGTCGGTCTGATAGTTTGCAGTGTATTTCTCGGTGTTTTCAATTATGAATCCTACGGCGTATGTAGTGTTTAAAAGGCTGGTGTCATAGTATGAAAGGTAGAAGAATCCTTTTTCTCCCCAGTCTTCTCCCCAGCTGTTTTTAACAATGAACGCGCCGTTGCCTGGAGCGGTCGTTGCAAAGTTTGAAGCAGGATAATTGTCATCCCAGCCGACAATGCTTATCGCATGGTTTGTATTGTTCTTTAGGGTCTGATAGTGTGCGAAAGTTTTGTCATTGTAGCAGCTGGCATTCCATGTGAATCCTGTTGTAACTGATCCGCATTTCAATATCGCTCTTTTAAGGGCATCGTTGTCTGTTGAATTTGCGCGGGATTTTGCAAAGATTACGTCGAATACGTGTATTTTATCTTCGCTTATAATCAATGGGGAGAGTTTTCCCAGTTCGTCATAGCTGTCATATTCCGTTGGAAGGACTCCGAACCAGCTGAGAGCATACTCGTATCCCATTTCCCTTGATCCGCCTTCTAAAGCATCTAATATGCCGTATTTTGAATATTGAAGCATGCTGTCCTGCATGTTGTTTTCTGAAAAGTCATATTCTATTCCGGTTGCCTTCAATAGTGCTGATTCCAGCGCTCCGCAGGTACCGAATGTCCAGCAGGAACCCATATTTCCCTGATCTTTAACTGAGCTTACCCATCCCCAGTCACGTGAATCGTATCTTGAAGGAAGAGCCGCTACATTAATGGCGTTGTTTATGAGTATGATGCTTTTGCCGACTTCCTTAATGACACGGCCATATTCTGTGCCGTTAAGGAATAATGTATCGTTTCCGGTATCGACTTTGATTAAGGTGCAGTCGCTGAAAACGGCATGAATCGCTTCGCCGTTATCTGAAAAGCTTGAATTTGCAATGTACAATACGCTGTCATACCCATAGACTGCATTAATGGCGTTGGCTGTAAATGAGCTGTTCAGGATGTTTGTGTTTGAATTGTCAATGTAAATTGCTCCTCCGTGGCTGTAACCCTCATCGGCAATTTTATTTTCATCAAATAATGTATCGTTGATGAGTGTTTGCGTAAATGAGACATAAATCGCTCCGCCATCAAATAATGCGGTGTTTCCTGCAAATTCACAGCCCTCAACATCCAATTCACCGGTCAGCTGAACCAGTGCGCCTCCATACTCGGCGGAGGAATTGTAGAATCTTGAATCGACTATGTTTACAGTGCCGGTTTCGTCTTCGTCCAAGTTTCCATCAATGTATATTGCACCGCCCTCTTTTGCTGCAGTGGCATTGAGGAATGTGGTGTTGGTGATTTCGATAGATGAAAGGTACTTGAATCCTATCGCTCCGGCGGTCTGGTTGGCATGCAAATCTCTAAAAGCTGAATTTTCAACAGTCAGTTCATTTTCGGCATATATTGCTCCGCCGTATTTTGCTTCACACTCGGCAAAGACTGAATTGTAAATCTCTGCTGAGAATTTGGAGTAGATGGCCCCTCCCCATTGTGCGCTGCTGTTTGTGAAGGTTGAATTGATTACCGTTAAGCCTCCATATGCAAATACTGCTCCTCCTTGAGGGGCGTTGTTGTTTTCAAAGGTTATGTTGTTTAAAGTCATTGAAAATAATGATAATATGGCTCCACCGTTCTTTATATCCCTATAACCGTTAATGATGTTGAGGTTGGATATTGTAACGTTATTTGCGATATTGGAAAAAATCCTGGCCTGATTTAAGCCGTCAATTGTGTGGCCGTTACCGTCAATGGTAAGGTTGTCTTTCGTTATCATGATTCCGGTTATTTGGACATTGTCGGTTTCATTGTTGTATGTATAGTCATTTTCCAGAACAATCACTGATTCTTCGGCATTGTAGATTAATTCCTGAAGTGCTGAAAATGTTCCTTCCGGTGCAATGCTTTTTAAGCTCATATTGTAGTTGTATGGGCTTTCAAATGTCAATATTATGTTTTGTGAATAATCCAGCTGTATTTTTGGCATTTCGTCAAGGTCGAATCCGAAGTATCTCAGGAATGCGCGCATTTCACTGTAGGACATTTCAGGAGTTCCGTATTCGACGGCCCTGTGGTTTGAGAGTGATTCGCAGGTTACTGAAGGAGTTCCCAGAATGTTGGCATAGTCCTCTATCGCTCCTGCATAAGGGTCTCCTGCCCTTGCGTACTCGTAAAGGTAGTATCCGGTTTCATCCGCAATGAATTTGGCGATATAATAGCTTTCTTCGGTTGGATAATGTGAACACATTGCGCAGGTAATTCCCACGTCGCTGTCACTGTGTCTTGTGTTGTGGAAATCTCCAAGTCCTGCTGCACCTACGGATATTGCAAATTTAACGATGTTGTTTGAAAGTGTTCCGTTAACGTCAGCAACGGTATTTAAGTTAATTCCGTTGTATATTCTAGTATTGTTGGCCGTTGCTTCAGGGAAAATGGTCGGAATGACATATATCGTTCCGTTAATTTCGCCTCCGTAGTCGGCAAGAAGGTTAATGAGTTTAAATCCGGCAACCTGTGAAGGAAGTTCTCCTCCGTGGGTTCCAACATTAACTACAACTGTTTTTCCATTTCCGTTTCCGAATTTGATGTATGGAGTGCCGTTATTGCATAAGTCAATGAGCTTGTCAGTCAGTTCGGTGTGGTCAAGGGCGTTCATTAATGGAACGTTTTGGCGGATATCCGCTTTTGATCCCCAGTCAAAGTAGCCGATTTCATAGGTGGCCGCTTTCGGAGTTTCATTGACTGCGTAGAACCTGAACGTTCCGTTTGTATCTACAATGATTGTGTGATTGTCATTAACGGTGATTGTTCCGCCAATTACGTTATTTCCGTCCTCGTCCAAAACGATTCCGCTGATCATTTTGCTGCCGTCCTCTAATTGAGCAACGTTTGTAATTATTTTAGTGTCCTTGGAAGCCTCAAAGCTGAAGAGCTTGGAGAATCTTGAAGGATTGAAATGATTCTTGCTGTTTGTAAACTCAGCAGTAAAGTTAATTGTCTTCCCTATAAGGTCTCTTGTCGTTTTCCACATGTACACGTAGTTTCCGTTAATGTCAACGTCACAGGTTCCGAGTTTTTCGCCGTCAACATAAACGGTTAAAAATCCTTCTGTTACCTCTTCATAATCGTCGTAATCCGGATATTGGGTGTAGTCTGACTTCATGTTTCCCGTGAAATACACGGTATCGTCATATCTTGTTGCAACGATATTGTTGCAGGTCGTATTTGCAACCGGAACGCTCAGCAAAAGGATAGTGCTCGCATTATTGTATCGGGCAGTCCCAATATACTGGCAGGTTATGTTGAACTCACCTGTTTCGCCAACAAAGACGTTGCTTTTGGCAGTTCCGTTCACAACGTTTGCAGTATAGTCTTTACCAAATACGTCCATAAAAATTACAGTTCCATCAGTAACGTTTTTTCCGTTACTGTCATGAGCATAAACTTTCAGTGTAGTGTCTGAATTGCCGTAAATCCCGACGGTATCCTTAGCAGTCAATTCCACATCAACCGCTTCGCCTTCTGAGATTACCTCATCTGCAGTTATTTCGTTCGCACTAATGACATCGTCATTAATGTCTGCTGCCGATGCCGGCAATATCAGGGCTAAACTGAAGATTAGCGCTATTAACATAATCATATATTTTCTAATAGTATTACCCCCATATTCTTTTTTATAGTGGTCTATTTATAAATTTTTTTAAAAAAATCGGGGAAATTTAAAAAATCATTCAAAAAAGTAAATGATTAAAATTAATTAATCTTTCATTGGACGTTTAACACAGCGCTATAAGAGGACTTTGTCTAAAATCATCTGCGGTGAAAATCCTTTGAAAAATTATGTTGGCTTAATTTACTAATATGATAAATAACAAATGTTAATATTAAAGAAAATAAATTCAAAAAAATTATAATGGTGAAATAAATGCTTGGAAAAAAGATGTTAAGGGACATATGGAAAAACAAAGCCCAATTCATATCCATCTTTTTAATGGCATTTATAGGAATTTTTGTTTTTACCGGAATCGGCAGTGAAATCGTCGGCCTTGAAAACAACGTTGCAGATTATTATGAAGAAACCAACCTGGCCGACGGCTGGATTTATTCGCCATATCTGAACGACCTGTTTTTAAAGCAGGTATGGCTTTTAGGCGCAACAACAGACATGGAAAGGCAGCTGGTTGTAGATTCGGTGGCGGACTTTGAAAATGAGCCCGAAATTACGCTGCACTTTGTTGAAAACAATACATTGTCCAAATTCTATCTTGTGGAAGGCGAACCCTTGGACATTAATGACAGCAATGGGGTGTGGCTTGACAAAAGATTTGCCGATGCCAAAGGATTGGAAGTCGGGGACAATATCAGCTTTGAAAGCAACGGATATCGGATTGAAAAGGAAATCAGGGGATTGGGATATTCGCCGGAATATGTTTATCATGCATCGGCGTATGCAGTGATTCCGGATTTCAGCAAAGTGGGATTTGCCTACATGTCATATAAGGCGTTTCCGGAAGATACTGTTCCATACAATGTTTTGAACGTCAAATTTGACGGTTCGCCGAGCACCTATTCAAAACTGTTGGATTATCGTCTGAACGGTTATTACGCCACATTTATTGAACAGTCTCAGCATCCGAGCGTTTATGAAATTGCTGGGGAAATCAATCAGCACAAAATGATGGCGGATATATTGCCGGTTGTATTCATTGTAGTTAGTTTGTTAATCCTTTTAACGACAATGACAAGAGTAATTACGCATCAAAGAACTCAGATAGGTATATTGAAGGCTAGCGGATTTAAAAACAAGACAATAATCCTTCATTATGTGTCATATGGATTCTGGCTGGTTTTGGCGGGATCATTATTGGGCCTTATCCTGGGGCCGATAATAGTGCCTCCGATATTCTTCCCTTCAATGATTAATTCATACACATTGCCTGTATGGAGCTCATTCTGGGATATTAATTTCATAGTTCTAATGATTCTGACGGTCATATTCTCACTTGCAGTTTCATATTATGCCATTTCAGGCATTGCAAATGAAAAGCCTTCTATCACCATCAAGCCCAAACCTCCTAAAGTGTCAACTTCAGGATTCATTGAAAGATCAAAGTTCTGGAAAAACGTGTCGTTCAATGTCCGCTGGAATTATAGGGATGCCAAAAGAAACAAGCTGAGGGGAATAATGACCATCATAGGTGTTATGGGATGCAGTGCACTTTTAATCGGTTCATTTGGATTATATGATGGATTGGATAGTTCAAAAAACTGGGAGTATGGTGAAATCAACCATTATGACACAAATATGGTAATTGATGAAAATGCTTCAGTGTCTCGGATTGATGAGATTGCCGGCGAGGTCAATGGTGATGAGATAATGAACGGAAAGGTTGAAATCGAATCGCAGCAGCATAAAATAATGGGGTCGATTCTGGTTTTAAACGAAACGGACCTGATTTCTGTGACTGACGATGACAGAAACGAAATGGAAATAGGCAATGATGAGCTTTTGATTTCAAAAAAGATGGCTGACATGCTGGGTGTGGGCATTGGAGACAGTATTAAATTTCATATAATAGGAACCAACGAATGGGCCGAAGCAAAAATTGACAATTTATATGCCGATCCGCTATCGCAGGGTTTGATTATGCATCCGGATAAGCTGGAAGATTTAGGTTTGAATTACACTCCAACAAGCATCATAACCGCAGAACATGTGAACAAAAGCTATGACGGTATCAAAACAACCAATACCCTTGATGATATTGAAGAAAGCTGGAATAAAATAACCGAAACCGTATGGCTGCTGATTTATGTGATGTCATTTTTTGCATGCGTTCTGGCAGTCATCGTCTTGTATAATCTGGGGCTTTTGTCATTCACGGAAATCGAAAGGGAAATTGCAACGCTTAAAGTGCTCGGATTCAAAACCGGCGATTTAAGAAGATTGCTGTTAACGCAGAACCTGGCATTTACGCTTATCGGATTCATATTGGGAGTGCCTTTGGGATCCTATATTCTCGGCATTATGTGGTCTTTAAGTGATAGGGTTTACATAACCAGTCCATTATCTATTACAAATGTGTTGTTGGCTGCGGCAATTACATTTTCATTGTCCATAATTGTAAACCTGATGTTTTCAAGCAAAATCCGGAAATTGGACATGGTTGAATCATTAAAATCCGGCGAATAGAATCCAATCCATTCCTTTTAAATTTTTATTTTTCTTAAATAGTTAATGTGGATTTAAAAATCAGTTTAAAGTGGCTAATGTCAATATTGTGTCGAAAACACAATATTCGGAGATGACATCAGCATTTTTCCACCAAAAGTGTGGAAGTTAAAAAATTAACTTCAATTATTATATGATGGGGTTATGGTATTTATAATTTATTTAAAAGTAGGTAATATTGGTTTTAAAATTAGTTTAAGTGGCTAATGTCAATATTGTGTCGAAAACACAATATTCGTAGATGACATCAGCATTTTTCCACCAAAAGTGTGGAAGTTAAAAAATTAACTTCAATTATTATATAATGGGGGTTATGGTATTTATAATTTATTTAAAAGTAGGTAATATTGGTTTTAAAATTAGTTTAAGTGGCTAATGTCAATATTGTGTCGAAAACACAATATTCGTAGATGACATCAGCATTTATTTACAAAATGGATTAGAAGTTAAAAAATTAACTTCATCACTTAATATATAATAATGCCATGGTATTTATAATTAACTAATCATGATGTATTCAACATTTAAACAGTTATTTTTAGGAAATAATAGGTAAGGAGAAGCCGTTTCAGGCGGTAAAACAAACCACGGGAAATCTACGAATTTCCTTAAACCATACCTTAATAGCTTCTCGCTCACATATTATCCGGTATCATCACGGAATATGAACCTGAACAAAATCATCAGAATGAGATTCCCTAAAACAACAAGGAAATCGGATTTTTGGACCAAAAAAATAAAAATTAACGCCCATATCAGTTCATTAACATCCAACGACATGTTAAAATCCGCATCCATTGACGACACCTCCATTTGTAAAAAGGATATGGATCAAATGCAAAAAACATTAAAAAATAATACATTTTAACCACCTCCTGAAATTTGGTGAAATGGCTTGTTTGAGATTAAAAATATGTTAAACAATATATAAAAATATATGTATTCTACTTTGAAGTAAATATTATAATAAACAAGTAATTTTTAAAAATTACTCTCTTAGAGCAATATTTGAATGTGGGAGTAAAAAGTAGTGAAATTAATGAATATTGTCAAAAAAAGAATGTAAGGATTAATATTAATCCTTAATCGAAATTGTGTTTGAAATTCTTAAATCATCATACTCTGAGGTAATGATGTATTCTCCGGCCATTAAATTAATGTTTAATCTGGCTATACCTTCGGAATCGGTTGTTCTGTTATAAAAGACTCCATTAATGTTGAAGGTTACGTTAACGCCGGCCAGCGCCTTGCCTTCGCCATCTAAAACACTAACATTAAACGTTGAACCGTCCTTATGCCTCATTTCCAAATCGTCAGCTTCCAGTGTGGATAAAACCGTGATGTTATAGGACATCTGAAGACCGGTTAAAGGATCTAAAGCCGTTAATATGTACTCGCCGGGGTTCAAATTAATGTTCAACCTTGCAGTACCGTTTTCATTGGTTGCGCGATTATAGAACACGCCGTTAATGTTCATGGTAATGTTAACGTTAGAAACAGGGTTTCCTTCACCGTCAATTAACGTAATGTAGAACTGTGAGGTGTTCCTGAAATATTTAACCAAATCACTGGCAATTAACGTAGGCAATACCGTAATGGTGTTTTCAACTGAATAATTGCCGTAAATCGTTTTAATTGAATATTCTCCGGGATTTAAGTTAATGGCTATTGAAGCGGTACCGTTTTCATCACTCATGCGCGTATAATTAATGCCGTTAAGCTCAAAGGTCACGTTAACGCCCGCATCACCGACATGGGCCTCAAACTTGGAAGCGTTCTTATAAATTTTTACCAGATCTTGTGTATAAACAGCCAAATCAAATGCATAGACTTTTAAACAGACTGTCATGTTAAGTGTTGCATAATCAATCCAGCTTTCGCCGTCAGAGCTTACAAGGCTTCTGTTTGCCAAATAATGCTGTCTTGATTTTGCCTGATAAGGAACTATACTGTTTTTGAATACTACCCTGAAGGTATCGTTTTCCTTAACCGGAATGCATTCATTCAATTTGATTGTTCTGAATCCTGCAAATTCGCTTGTGCCGTTCTGCGTAAGCTTCAGCTCATCATTTACATATACATTAAACTCGTAATCCACTCCCGTGTCATTGAAGTAAGTGCCGACAGCGCCCAAAAGGTTGTTGGCGGTAGCAGTGAATTCGTTGGAATAATATGTAAAGTTTGTGTCGAATTGCCTGAGTCCAATCATATCGGTCTGATAATTGTACCGGTAATTTTCAGTGTTTTCAATCACGAATGCAAACATGTATGGGATTTCCCCAAATCCTTCATTATCGGGTCCCATGATTGAAGTGTCATAATATGATACGTATGCATATCCTTCATTTCCCCAATCCGTACCCCAGCTGTTTTTTATTATCCATGCGCCGTCGCCCGGAGGGGTTGTTTTGAAGTTGTCTTTTGAATAGCTGTCATCCCAGCCGACAAGACAGACCAGATGATTGGCTTCATTAACCTTATTGTTATATATTGAAGAGGTTGTATCGTCGAAATATTCGCCGTCACCGGCTATTGATGCTGTAACGGCACCATATTTCATTAATGCCTGTTTAAGAAGGGCGTTTGTTTTATTGGTGACGATGTAATCATCGCTTTTTTCAATAGGGATTAAAATCGCATCCTGAATATGGATTTTGTTTACGGAGTCTATAACGTTGGATATCTTGCCCATTTCATCATAAATATCATATTCTTTAGGTATGAGGCTGAACCAGCTTAAAACAAGTCCCAGTGCGGTAGTTTGAATTCCGCCTTCTGAGTTTTCAACGTTTCCATAATGGCTGTAGATTATTCCGTTGTCTCCGATATTGTTTTCCGAAAAGTCATATTCCACACCGGTCGCCTTTAAAAGTGCAGATTCCAAAGCACCAACTGTTGCAAAAACCCAGCAGAAACCCTTGTTTCCCTGATTTTTAACGGAACTTACCCAGCCCCAGTCGCGCAAATCAAATCTGGATGGAAGAACGCTTACGTCTATTGTATTGTTGATTTGGGTGATTTCCAATCCTTCATCCTCATATCCAGATAGATAAATTTCATAATTCCACAGGAATTCATCGTCATTTACAGTATTGTTCTCGTCGAGATATTCGGAGGTGAAAAATGAAGCCAAGCTGTATTTTGTGTTGTTGAAAAATGAATTTTTAAGGTAGATGCTTGAATCATAGGCGTAAATCGTGCCGGGATTAAATAAGCTTGCGTTTTCAACTTTGTTTCCAGTTAACGTCAGATTGTCCAGTGTGGAATTTGTCAGGTCAATGAAGATTGCGCCGCCATTTCCTGAAGCGGAATTGTCAATGAATCTGGTGCTTTTCATGCTGATGTTGGCATGTGAAGTGTAGAATGCACCGCCGCTTGATGAAGCGCTGTTGTTGATGAATTCACAGCCTTCAATATCCAGCGTACCGCCCAGCTGCAGATAAGCGCCGCCGAATTCGCTGCTGCAGTCAACGAATCTCGTATCCGTCAGTTTCGCATATTGGGTTTTGTTATTGGAAAGTTTTCCACAGGCAGCATCAATATAGACTGCACCTCCATTTTTAATGGATTTGGAGTTTATAAATGTACAATTGTTGATTTTTATGCTCTCAAATTCAGAAATTCCTATTGCTCCACCGGTTTTATCCGCATATGAATCCTTAAAAGTCGAATTGATAATTACCAGGTTATTCTTGTTGGAGTATATCGATCCGGCATAAGTTGCTTTGGAGCCGGAAAACGTTGAACCGGCAACAGTCATCTCGTTCGTGGAGTAGATATCCCCTCCCCATTCGGCCGAATTATTGATAAATCTTGAATAGGTTATTATGAATGCTCCGTAGCCGAATAATGCTCCTCCATATCTAGCATTGCAGTTTATGAATGTTACGTTGTTTAAAATAACCAAACCATCATTGAATATTGCCCCTCCACCCTTTCCTGGCCTGTCGGCATTAATCAAAATAAGATTGTTTATGGTAAGGGTTCCGTTATTGTGGAAGAATCTGGCCTGATTTGAGGCGTCTATGGTGTGGCCGTTACCGTTAATTGTAAAATTATCCTTATTAATTGGAATTCCACTGCCAATATCTTTATCCGTCGAATTGTCAAATATGTAATCCTGAGTTATTTCTATGCTGTCCGTGCTTGAATTGATTTCATTATTGAGTGCGGTGAAGTTTCCATCAGCCGAAACGGCACCGATTGATATGAATAAAAGAAGCATAACTAAAAAAATCATAATCTTTTTCATAATTTTCTCCTAAAATTTCAGTTAATATATGCTTTATTTCATTAGATATTTAAAAACTTAAGATTTTCGCAAAATTTTTTTAGCTAATTCTTATTTTTTGGAAAAAATTTTGTTTGATTTATATTGTTATTTTTTTCAATTTAATTCAATTTGATAGAAATGCTCTCCAATTATAGTAAAAGGTATAAAATTCAAAGAACATAATATTACTTGTATATGGTAATTTGCCGTATAATATTTTGAAAGAGGACGTTAAGATTATGCAAAAAAAATATTTTATTGTTATCTGTTTAATTCTATTTATTATATCGATGGCTGCTGTTTCTGCCGGCGATATAAATAAAACAGATGCCGATACAGACGTACTAACTGTATCAAATAATGATGTACTAGTGGATAGTGTCGATTCGGGCACTTTTATTGAATTACAGGAAAAAATCAATAATGCTAGTGAAGGTTCAACAATAGAGTTATCAAATAATTATACTTATGATGATACCTTCAATGCAGGAGGAATAATAATTAATAAAAGTTTAACTATTGAAGGAAATGGTTTTACTATCAACGCAGCAAATCAGGCCAGAATATTTTTCATTAATGCTACAAATAATATCGTATTGAACAATATCGTATTTGCAAATGCAAAATCCCAACAGGGAGGAGCGATTCTATTTGAAAAAGCAATTACCAATGTCAGCATTACAAATTCAGTATTTACAAACAATTCATTATCCGATAATGGATATGCAGGCGGAGCAATCAACTTCAATGATGACGTATCCATGGCTTTATTTGAAAATGACACATTTGAAAATAACTATGCCCCTTCAGGATTTGGCGGGAGCATAACGTTTGATAAGAATGCGAATCTCATTGCCTTTGACGGATGCGACTTTAAAGTAACTAAACCTCGTGAAGGCAACATAAATGGTGGTGGAGCAATATACTTCATAGGAAATGCAACGTTCGTTGATATGGAGAATTGTGAATTCAATAACTTTACCGTGCTTACTGGTGGAGCAATATTTGTAGAAAAGGAATTATCCAATTCAATGTTCTTTAACAATAAATTCATAAATAATACTGCACTTAATAATAAAACAAAATATGGCGGAGGTGCAATTGCAGTAGAAGGCAATGCATCAAACAACATATTTAATGCAACATCATTTATCATGAATTCTGCCGCTACGCATGGTGGTGCTGTCAAATTCATGAACAACGATATAGGCAATGTATTTGTCAACTGTACCTTTGCTGACAACTTCGCACCATACGGCGGATCAATAGCCGCAAGCAACAACAGCGAAAGACTTTACCTAATTGACTCCACTTTCACAATGACTGGAGAGACTTCCGATGAAATCATCGGTGGAGGGGCAATATACTTCATAAACGATGTAAATCAATTGCTTATAAGCGGATGTGAGTTCGATTCACTCACCGCACGTACTGGCGGAGCAGTTTACATAGAAGGAAACTTGAACACCGGCCTAATAAACGGCACTAAATTTAAAAACAATAAAGCCACTACCAACAACACATATTACGGCGGAGGAGCAATTGCTATAGAGGGAAATGCAAACTACACAATAATAATGGGCAGTGAATTTACAAACAACACCGCATTAACCCACGGAGGTGCAATCAAATTCAGGGGAAACAATTCAAACATCGCAATAGCCTCATCAAAATTCAATGATAACTATGCACCAATTGCCGGGGGTATTTCTCTTGGAAACACAGAATCACTGATTATATCCCGCTCAGAGTTCAATGACAACAAAGGAACCAATAGAGATATTGTTGGGGGTGGAGCATTATACGTAATAGGAAACCTCACAAAAGCAAGGATAATAAACTCCAAATTTATAAACAACAGTGCACGTACCGGCGGTGCAATTTATGTGGAAGGCAATATGGACCAAAGCATCATTAACAATACTTATTTCGAGAATAACACTGCGTTTACCAATAACACCTACTACGGTGGAGGAGCGATTGCAGTGCAGGGTGATGCAACAAACAATGCCTTTATATTGGAAAAATTCGCATCAAACACTGCTACAACACATGGTGGAGCCGTTAAATTCATGGGCAATGATAAAAACAATACCTTTGATTCATGCATTTTCATTAATAACTATGCACCGTACGGAGGATCAATTGCAGTAAGTAACATGAGTGAAGATCTGAGCCTGATACGTTGTATATTTACAACTGATGAAGATTTAATGGAAGCTCCAATGGAAATTATCGGTGGAGGAGCACTATACTTCATAAACGATGCAAATAGATTGTTCATAAATGATTGTGAGTTTACCTCACTCACCGCACGTGCTGGAGGAGCAATCTATGTGGAAGGTGACCTGAACTATGCATTAATAAACAGCAGTTACTTCATGTACAACAAGGCTACTACTAACCAATCAAATTACGGTGGAGGAGCAATTGATGTTGAAGGAAATGCCGAATACCTGTTTGTAACTGAAAGTACCTTCGGATACAATACAGCATCAACCGCCGGAGGAGCAATCATGCTCAAATCAAACAATGATCGTTTAGCATTTTTCAAATCAACATTTGACGCAAACTATGCGCCGTATGCCGGTGCAATTTTCCTTGGTAATACTGAAGAGCTTCTCATATATGAATCCAATTTCACAAACAGCAAAGGAACTGACAGTGACATTATCGGCGGAGGAGCGCTATATGTATTGGGAAACCTCACATCCGCTTATGTCGCACATTCATTGTTTGAAAACAACAGTGCACGTGCCGGCGGAGCAATATTCGTAGAAGGAGATATGGATCAGTGGACATTTGAAAATGACACATTCAACAATAACTCAGCATTTACCAATAACCCATTATACGGCGGAGGAGCAATCTCAGTGGAAGGCGACGCAACAAACAACATATTCCATAATTCAGTCTTCACTTTAAACTCCGATACAACCCACGGAGGCAATATTTACTTCATGGCCAATGCCATCAACAATACAATTTCCGAATGCGAATTCAGAGATAACGCCGGAGGATATGGCGGAGCCTTGGCAGTATATAAAAACACTGAAAACCTCAATATCAGCAATTGTAACTTTACAATGCAGGGCGAACCTGTCCAAAGGATTGTTGGCGGAGGAGCATTATACTTCATCAACAATGTAACAGATTTAAACATTGACAATTGTCTCTTCAGCGGATACACTGCACGTACCGGAGGAGCAATCTTTTTCGAAAAAACCGTTGAAAAAACCGTAATAGAAAACTCCATATTCAAAAACAATGAGATTACCACAGATAATAAAAAATACGGTGGAGGAGCAATATATATTGAGAATAATGCTTCAGATTTTACCATTAGAAGCTGTGGATTTTTAGATAATATTGCAAGCACATTTGGCGGAGCCATTTTCATTAAAAATGCGAAAGACTTTTTGATTGATGACGTATTGTTCAGTGATAATGATGCTCAACAGGGTAATGCAATCTATCTCATCAACGGGGACAACGTAACGATACAGAATTCATATTTTGAAAGCACAGGATTGGGAGCAGACATCTATTATGCGGGAGAAATTAACTCCAGCGTAATCAATTCAACATTTGACGGATTAAATCACATCATTCTTGGCGAATCCGCATTTGTAAGATTATCCAACAATACGGAAGAGTATTCATATGAGGATGGAGATTACTTCGTCTACAGTAAAGGCGTATTATATCTTGAAGGCAATGATTTATTAAATGTAATATACAATGATGGTGAAATCATCTCCCCAACGCTTATGAGAATCGGATATAACGAAACTGTAAATACGACATCCTCATTAATTTATTTGATAGCTGAATGTCTGGATGATAGCTACAATTACATCGTAAGTGATTATGGAATATTCTTTATAAATGATTTAGTGTATAAAACATTCTATAACGATGATTGGGATCTTTATGATTCCTTTTATTTATGGGATTATGGCAGCTATTTGATTAATGCAACAACAAGCGGACTGTTGTCAAACTGCACATATAAATATGCCATAGTAAATTATATTCCTCCTAAAGAAGCCAATATTAGCGCCGATGATATTGTACTGGATGTCGGCCAATACGGTGAAATCGAAGTGGAATTGCCGGAAGATGCTGCAGGAACAGTATCCGCATACATTAATGATGAAATTTACCTGGCTTTAGTTAAAAATGGAAAAGCAACTATTATTTTCCCACCTTTGGAATCCGGCGAATATGAAGCACTAATTGCCTATTCTGGAGATTCTTCTTATCGAGGCAACTACACCACGGCCTTAATAACCGTTCTTGAAGGATTAACTGTTGAAGCGCCTGACGTAACGAAATACTATCATGGACCTGAAAGATTTGTCGTTAACGTAACAAAATCCGGCAAGGCACTTAACAATGCAACCGTTGAAATTACAATCAACGGAGCAACATACACAAGACAAACGGATGAAAACGGTACTGCATCAATCGGATTGGGTCTGTCAAGCGGCAATTATACTGCAACCGTTAAAGTGGACGATACTACAGTTAATTCAACAGTCACAATATTGCCTACAGTTAACGGAACGGACATTACCAAAGTCTACAGAAACGCAACCCAATACTATGCAACATTTTTGGACAGTGAAGGCAACTACCTCAAAGAGGGAACCAATGTTACATTCAACATTAATGGAGTATTCTATAATCGTACAATCTCTGGAGATAAAGGTTTAGCCAGATTGAACATTAATCTGGAACAGGGCGAATACATCATTACCGCCATAAACCCGAATACTACAGAACAGGCATCAAATACCATTATTGTTATTCCAAGAATCGTTGATAACCATGACATAGTCAAATACTTCAGAAACGCAACCCAATACACCGCCACTATCCTTGGTGATGATGGAAACCCTGTCGGCAAAGGAAAAATCGTCAAATTCAACATTAACGGTGTATTCTATGAAAGACAAACCAATGAATCCGGTCAAGTTAAATTAAACCTTAACTTAAACCCTGGAGATTACATCATAACTGCCGAATATGAGGGAAGCATGGTGTCCAACAATGTTACGGTTTTACCGACATTGACTGCTGAAGATTTAACTAAAAAATATGGTGATGTTAATCCATTTGAAGCAAAATTGGTTGACGGTTCAGGCAATCCGTACGGAAACCAGATAATAGAATTCAACATTAATGGTGTGTTCTATAATCGTACAACTGACAGCAGCGGTATTGCAAAATTAAACATTAATTTACAAGCTGGTGAATACATTATTACTTCAAAATATGGCGATGCTACCATAAGTAATAAAGTAACCATCATAGCTTAAAAGAGATTATTTAATCTCTTTTTTCTTTTTTTTTTAAGACGTAGTGCAGATATTGTTTTTTTTCCTGTAATGCGATGTTAAATTATCGGATAATGTTTCTGACGTTATGTGTGAAAATTCCTTCATTCAAATAGTATTTTTAAATAATATAATGGCGTAATCTTATCAAACAATAATTTTTTAGTTTTAGCAAAGCCTTAACGGAGCTCTCCTTAAGTTTTAAATGTTCATGCATTGGCTTAAAAATAATGTATGCAAGTGCTTACTTACATCATTAGCATTCATATATGGCTTATTTTCAAAAACTGAATGCATGCAAGCGGTTACTTGCGAAAATCTTTATATATGCTCCAGTATAAACTATATTCTAGAGTAGTTATTGTTGGATGTTTTGAAGTTACATATAATTTCAGATTCATTCCGTTATTTTTACTGATTGTGTGCACATGTCTTTTCGCAGGCATATCATCATACATGCGGCCGACATGTTTGCCCCAGTTACAATTTAAACTACTTTTTCAAGAAAGCTTTAATGCTTACCTGGCCCATCATAGGATAAGCTCCCGATTTATGTCCCGTGATGAAATTGCCTTTAATATTATGGAGAATACAAGATGCCTAATTTAAGAAAACCAATGATTTTATTGATGCTATTTTTATGCATTGTTATTGGCGCATCCTGCGTATCTGCAAGCGAAGTCAACCAGACTGCCGGTGTTGGCCTTGCATGTGTCGATGAATGCGAAATAACAATAGATGCAGAAGAAATGGGATGTACTCCATTGGCCGGATCATACCTTGCAGCCTGTGGAGATGAAACTGTCGAAATTGATAATGAAACTCTAACTAACGCAATTGAAATTCCAAACTACAACGACCTGGCACATGACCTTGAAAACCTTCAACCTGGCGATGTCTATGACATCCAAAGGGACTATGTAATTGAAGACGTAGATGATGACCTTGCCAAAAACCGTATTATAAACATCAACGCAGACAATGTGGTAATCAACGGTAACGGACACTATATTGATGCATACGGAGATAACGGATACTTTGCAATATTCAAAGTAACCGGAAACAACGTAACAATAGTGAACTTGAATATTCTAAATTCAAGGGCACGCAATGATGAATACAGTACTTCCTGCTGGAACATCTATGGAGAGGACTACACCAGAGTGGTAAGTCCTGTCGAATGGTATGGAGACAATGGAGTCCTAGAAAACTGCAAGTTCAATAACAATAGGGGTGAAGATGGTGGAGCAATCTACTGGGTTGGAAACAATGGTCTTATTGACAACTGCCTATTCAATGAAAATTTCGCAACACGAGGCGGCGCCATTTTCATTGGAGGATATGACAACACTATCAGCAATTCCGTAATGTTCAATTCAAATTCAGACTATGCAGACTCAATATTTATAAATAACTTTGATGAAGGCGACAAAACATTAATATTAAATGTAAACAACTGCAGATTCCTTAACCTCTTCGGCCAATCTGTTGATGATTTCCATATTGAAGGATCATGTTTGGTAATGAATGGTGACGAACAAGTTTATCCGGAAATAACTGAAAGCGAAGCAGTAATTTCTGACGGAACATATGATGAATTGCGCGATATCATTTTTGATTTAAAAGATGGTGATGTTTTAAATTTAACAAAAGACTATTATTTTGAACCGGGCAATTGTTTTTATCCAATTTCTGCAAACAATGTAACAATCAACGGTAACGGACATAGAATTTATGGTAATGATATTTTCAGACTCTCTCTGATTTGGGTTAACGGAAACAATGTGAATGTAAACAACCTTATTTTTGACTTCAATATTACAGGCGAAAAATTCGGTAGCAGTTATGTCGAATGGGATGGAAATAATGGTATTCTTACAAACTGTACTTTCATTGGAAATTATGCGCAAAACGGTGGTGCGATACTCTGGTCCGGAACAAACGGTGTTGTTAAAGACTGCATTTTCGTTAACAATCGTGCAGAAAACGGTGGAGCTGTAACATGGACTGGAAATGAAGGTGTTATTGAAGACTGTCTTTTCATAAATAATACTGCTGACATTTCAGGCGGTGCAATTTTCATAGAAGGCACATCCAATGCAATCAACAACACACTGATATTGAATTCCTCTTCCAGCAGCTTCGGTAATGCAATATTCATTGATTACAAGCGTAAAAATCTGACTTTGGCAAATGTCTATTTCGATAATCCGGATTCAGCTGTTTTCGATGAAGGCATTATAGGCACTCACATCAATACGGACAGTATTATAGGCAAAGAATATTACATATTTGTAGGCGGTGAAAGGTATGAAATCACTTCATTGATTTATAATTCCATTATCGGTGGCGGAGTAAATTATTTGGATGACGGATCTTACTATTACAGCACATATTATGATGAAAGTGGGGACTTTGTATTTACCATACACAGTGTTAAGTATGCTCAATACAATATTGACTATTCACAAAGTTACTACTTTAAAAACATTAAAAACAACAATTTCAATAATGTTTTCACGAAATTGACGAATAATGACTATGAAACCAGATTCACAGTAATCGAAACACTATATGTTTCCAGCACAGAGGATTATTTAAAAGCTCTTCAGGAGTTTTATCTGCCTGAAAAAATATGGGTTATTAGTGAAGGTTTGGATTTGGATTGCGCAAACGCCAAAAATGTGGCTGAATTAAATCCTATTACTTTAGGAATGAATTTAATATTCTCCCCATACCTGCCAGTATATAAATGTACCACTCCATGGGACATGAGCACAAGTTTATTCAATGTGCTTAACATGAACGGTAACGGAGCTTATATTTCAGGCACATTTGATGAGGACGATGAATATAAATGGGTTATTTTAGGTGAAGGAGATGTATTTTCCGCAACTGATTTGACCGTTGCAGGTTACAATACTGCTGTCGAAAATATGGGTGGTCAATGTGTCTTTAATCGTGTAAACTTCCAATACAATCAAATGGATTACTGGTTTGAAAGAGATTGGGGTGGAGCAATACTCAACACAGGAATGGTCACATGTATCAACTGTACTTTCAAAAACAACTACGCAAAAAACGGTGGAGCAATATTCAATCAAGGATTGCTGGTCTTGCAGGACTGTATCTTTTCAGAAAATGAGGCATACGGTGAAGGTAATGATGTCTGTGTCGGTGATAACGGTATGGTAATTGTTAATGGTGTATCAATCACTGAAAATGGTCAAAATTCAGCAGTATACTTTGCTGAGAGTATGTCATTAGAAACAGCCACTGTAGTCGCAACATTTACTGTTGTAATAGGCACTATCGTTGCGACTGTTGTCAGTGTGGTTACAGCAAATCCTCTGATCGGTATGGCTGTTGGTTTTGCTGTAGGTGCTGCTATAGGTGCTGGTGGTGCCGGAATCATTATTGCAAACACTTATGACGTAAATTTCGACAGGTTGAAATGCGTATTGACATTAAGTATCGCAACCGGTGTAGCCGGTGCATTAGGAGGAATGTTCGGTGGCGGACTTGGTGACGGAATAGTTGCTTCTCTTTGGACTGGAGGGGTAGGAGCTATAAAATGGACTCCGATTCTCGTAATCTTCGGAATAATAGATACAGTTCCTAGTTTTGTTACCGGAATCACCTATTACTGCACAAACGATTAGGGAAATAATCTTTCCCTTTTTCTCTATTTGGATTTGCATTGCGTTAAATCTAAATCATTGATTATAGGCATTTTGAAATGCTGAATTAATGGGTTGGTGCGCAGCCATGGGAGATGGGGCGTGATCAATCCGGATTCTTTTTTTTAATTTTTCTAATTTTCATTTGATTTTATCTTATAAATGCAAGGATGCCACAACTTCTTTTATCTGATAAAGATTACTCGCTTTTTGAATATTACTCTCTTCTTGTGAATTCACTCGTTCATTATAATATTGCCTTTAAATCAAAGAAAAAATATTTATATTGCTCTAAATAAAATATTAATAAACAAAATAAGGATTTGAAAACAATGAATGATTATTATGCACATATGGATGTGGCTATGAAATACGCATTTCTTGTACTTGGAAAACATATTCATGAGTTTTTTGATCTGGAAGGTGAATATTGCTACAATATGGGAACTGAAGTCATCACTCCGGGTAAAAAAAATTTGAGAATGGATGTTGTCTACTATAGAAGCGATAATATAATCAATAACATAGAAAATCAAACAACATTGGTTGATGAAGAAAAGTTAAAAGCCATAGCTGAATATGCAAAATTTTTGCTCATTTATAATTCTGCATTAGTAAATTCTTATGTTATCAGCAAAGTCGATCCAGAAGACTGCATGAAAGAAATCGGGTTAACGGAGACGTTAATGTTGAGGCCGGGTTATCTTTACAAACCTGAAGACGAACTTCTTCAACTTTTAAATACTATTAAAGATAAAATTAACTCTAACAAAGTCTTGAGTAGCTATCAAACAAGTGGTCTTGCAATGATTCCAACACTGGCTCAAGACAATATTGCCGAAGAAGTCACCGAAGATGTTTGTTACCTGATTGAAAAAGACCAAACCATTGATTTTGATGTTAAACGTGAGATTTGTTTCATTGTAGACATCATGATTGATCGAAACATTGCCGATGAAAAGAAAAAACAGGAATTGAGGAAGGTATTGAAAATGAAAGAAAAAAGATCATCATTAGAAATATTTTTAGAACAGCAAACTAAAGAAAAAGATGATATAATTAAAAATAAAGATGAGGAACTTCATAATAAGGATAAGGAACTTCATAATAAGGATAAGGAACTTCATAGTAAGGATGAGGAACTTCATAATATGCGCGCTCTAATTCAATCAGTGAAAGATATCCTGACAAATGAGGATATTGATTCAAATACGAAAGAGAGTGTATTAAACTCATTAATCTTGTTTAAATAGTGTTATACTATTGCTAAAAAGGGTTATTCCGTTGAGGATATTAACTCCTTTTTTTAAATTTTAATCAAAGATTAATTCAGCTCGGGAAATATCTCATCATAGTCTATTTCCATGCCCATCATCTCATATAATGCGTGGATTCTATCTTTTCCAGACAATAATGTCTGTTTTCTCTTTCACGAGCTAATCTGATTATTTCGGGATCAATAGTCCTTTTAAAAGCAGTGTATTCAGCCGTCTGAATATCGTTTTCTTTCATTTTTACATACTCCTTTTTGGTTAATTGTATATCATTTATGTTTTTATCATAAATATATTTTTCAAAGCAATTTTACTCACTTATTAGAATATTTCATTCACAATAGAATAATCATTCAATGTATAAATTAATAATGTTTTTTAACATTTTTTCATCAACAATTTATATACATAAAAGAGATAAATATAAAAACATAAACTATTTTAGGTAATTTGATGGAATATGGGGGTTCATTCCCTGTTGCTGTTTGCACCTTTCAAAGGGAAAAGCCGAAAAACGAAAGCGACGCAAGCCTTGATTCCATTTTTGCCTACGAACGTTGGTACTTATTAATAATTGATATGGAGAAAAAAATTTCAATGAGTAAAAATAGGATTGAATGGATTGATCTCGTACGGGCAATTGCAATCATGACCGTTTTATACATTCACGCAACGGACGGGATTTTTATCATATCTTCAGATGCGATTATGAATTACACGATATATTCAAGGATATTCAATTTCGCATCACTATTTATTGGCCGTATCGGGGTTCCGTTCTTTTTAATGATTACGGGCTATCTGCTGCTGGACAGGGCCTATGATGACGAGCGGGTTCGCAAGTTCTGGACCAAAAACTGCAATGGATTAATCATAGTCACGGTCATTTGGGCAATCATCTATGCAGTCAGCCTGATGCTCGTCGGGGCCAATTCTGCTCAGGTTAACGTTGCCGAAGCCGGAAACCTCTTTTTCAGCCACATGTGGTATATGCCGATGATTATCGGAATGTATCTGTCAATGCCCTTTGTTGCAAGCGCCCTCAAGCACTTTGACAGGGAAACCATCTGGCAGGCAACGGTGGTATTCACGCTTTTGGCCTTTCTCCTTCCGTTCATTTCATTGCTTCTTGACATGCACGGAATTCAAAACGTCAATATCCAGTATTGTCTCGGATTCAGTGGCGGAATCTATGGTATCTACATAATTCTGGGATATCTGGTTAAAAAAGATAAATTTAAAAACATTTCCAGTTGGATTTGGGTATTAATCACAATAGTATCATTTGCAATATGCGTTCTCTTCCAGTATTATGCATTTGTAAGGGGATACGATTTCGCCTTATGGTATGAGTTCCCGTTCATTCTCACAGGTTCATTTGCGCTGTTTGAATTGTGTTCAAGAATGGGTGAGGTAAGGGCATTTCCACTGGTTTCATTCCTGTCCAAATATTCATTTGCAGTGTTTTTAGTGCACAACCTGTTCAGACTGCCTCTGCTTCCGCTGGTTGTTCAGCTGCCTTATTCAGAGCCTGTAAAAGCCATAGTCCTTTGGATTTTATTAATAATCTTAAGCTATATTGCAGTTGTGATTATCTATAGAATCCCAAAATTCGGTAAGTTTATACTTTATATGAGATAATCATTGCATTATCTCTTTTTCTAATTCTTTAAACGCTTTTTTTGCCTCGGGTATGGGGAATAACGGATAAATGTGAAACAAGCCCTGACCTGTTATAAATTTCACGTTAACACCGTCGGATTCAAGCTTTTCAACGTATTTTTTGATGTCCCTATAAAATATCTCCTTTTCACCAGCAAAAATAAGACAGTCGGCCAGACCTTCATTATCACCAAATAATGGACTTACCCTGTAGTCTTTTACGTCCATTTCTCCTGCCCAGGACTTTCCGATTTCCCGAAGCCCGATTTCGCCTAAAATCGGATCGTTTGCGCTGTCATATGGTGGATTTCCCATTGAAATGTCAACCCATGGCGAAAAGGTTATTATCTTTTGAGGCTGGGCTAAATTAATGCTTTTAAGGTGCTGGCAGAATGAATGGACAAAGCCTCCTCCTGCTGAGTCTCCCATAACTATAAGATTTTGCCTTGACATTAAACTTTTATACAGTTCACCAATCACTTCATATGTTTCCTCCACTTTATGCAAAGGGGCGAGCGGGTAAACGGGCACTACCACATAAGAGTCCAGTTTTCCGGATAGCTTGCGGCAATATAACAAATGCTGATAGTTAACTTCATTGATGTATGCTCCCCCATGCACATACAGTATTGCGTTTTCGGAGTTTTCATCGCCGAAAGTGAAAACCTGCGTTCCATTAAAATCAATGCTTTTGAAAATGCTTTTAACTGGTTTTTGGGGTGAGTCAAGCCTATCATTTATAAAATCATCTACCTTTTGTTTTGAATCCATATAATCGGGTTTGGTGAATTTTAAAATGATTTCAGCCATTTTTGCAATAAATGATTTTTCAGATGACATCTTGCTAGTTATTATGTCGGTGATTTCTAATATAACTTTCTTTTACACATTGGTATTTAAATCATTAATGCCATATTATTGAATAAGGAGGTTTTAAAATTAAAAATACGATTTTAGTATTATTTATAATTTTAACGGCCTTTTTCTCTTTGACGTCTGTCAGTGCAATGGAAATTGATGATGGCGGCGATGAATTGGCGTTGAGTCAGGAGCCTGATGAGATATTGTCTGAAAGTTTCGTGGTTGCAGAGAGCGATTCCAATTCATCAGCCTATCTGGTATTGGACAATGATGCAGACAAGGAGAACATTGAAATAGGCGAAGAAGTTGTCTGGGAAGTCAGCGTTATTAATTTAGGCAACGACACCGCCAAAAATGTGAAAGTATATGATCAGTTGCCGGACGGTTTGGAGTACGTTTCACACACTACAACAAAAGGAACTTTTAATCCTGATACGGGCATTTGGCTAATTGGTGATTTGGCCGTAAGCGATGGAGAAGTCTTTTTGCACATTACAACAAAAGCAGTTGCCGTCGGGGAAATGATTAATAAAGCATATCTCACGACCGATTCTCTAAATCTCAATAACGAAACCTATGAGGAAGAGGAAATCGACGTTGAGGATAGTGATGATGACGATAAAGATGTATCCAAGTCAATCGCTTCAGCTAAAATGGTGCCTGCGGGCAATCCGCTAGCTTTGATACTGCTTTCAGTATTTGGTGTTTTTACAGCTTCCTTTAAAAAATTCAAGAGATAAGTTATAAGAAAGGAAAGTTAATGGTTTCCTTTCATTTTTTTTATTTTCGGTCACTTAAAAGTTCTCCGGCCACTCCGATGCTTTCCTTTGGATAGGCCTGCACCAGGACTGTAATCGCATCAACAGGCAAGTCGTAGGCATCGGCAACGACTTCGGATACCTTTTTAACCATTTCTCTTCTTTTCTCTACACTAATTCCATCGTTTCCAGCAATTGTTATAACAGGCATTTTAATTCCTCCAATTAAATATATTTAAAACAAGGTATAAAAATTAACCTAAGGAGATATTTAAAATGCTTGGCCAAAACGAACTTGTTAAAATTTTCCCGGATTTCGCAGATTTAGTACAGCCTTCAGGCATCGATTTGGAATTGGATAAGATTTATCAGCAGACATCTGAAGGCTCTCTTATTGACAACGAAAAGAACTTGCCCGATTTAAAGGAGCTTCCAGGTCCCATATATACATTAAAGCCCCATACTGCATATCTGGCAAGCATCAAAAGAAAAGTGAAAATCCCTAAAGGATACACTATGCTTTATCTTCCGCGCTCAACTCTTCTTCGGTCATTTGTTTCAGTCCAGACGGCAGTGGGAGATCCTGGATTTTACGGAACGCTGATGTTCATGATTTACAATCACGGAGACTTCGAGTATAAAATCAAGTCAGGCGACAGGATAGCTCAGGCGGTCGTTTTCAAGGTGGAAGGCTCAGGCGAGTACTCAGGCTCCTATCAGGAGGAAGAGGAATGAACGTAGCGCGCCGGATGGTGGAGCTTCTTGAGGAAGAAGGAATTGACCACATTTTCGGGATTCCGGGCGAGCAGATAATGCCCATGTATGAAGCATTGTCAAATTCAAATATCACTCATATCCTAACGCGCCATGAGCAGGCGGCGGCTCACGCAGCTGATGCATATACAAGAACCTCCGACAGTATCGGAGTCTGCATGGCAACCGCATCGCCGGGAGCATTGAATATGGTCATGGCAACGGCCGCAGCATTCAAGGACAGCGTTTCGATGCTCATATTAACCGGAGACAACGATTTGGCAAAAAGGGACGGCAATTTCTTTCAGTCAATTCCCTTAAGGGACGTATTTGAAAAGGTAACTTATGAGAACTATTCTCCATTGAACGGAAGCGAAGCCGTTCACGCCCTTAAGACCGCTTTGTACAAGCTTAAAAACAATCCGAAAGGCCCAATCCACATTAATCTGTCAAGGGACGTTTTATTAAGTGAGGATTTCGTCGAATTCGACTTGTGCTACTTGTGTGAACATGACGTTTCAAGCATTGAGGACGCTCAAAAACTGATTTCAAGCTCACAAAAGCCATTGTTCGTTTTGGGAGCAGGCGCAATATCTGAAGCCGAAAACATAAAGATGCTTGCTGAAATGTACCGGATTCCGGTAACCACCACCTACAATGCAAGGGGAATCATATCTGAAGACAATCCGATCAATTTAGGCATGGTTGGAATCAGGGCAACTCCAAGGGCCAAAAAGGCAATTGATGAATGTGACTGCATAATCGCCTTAGGCTCAATAGCAAGCGAGAGAACGTTTCCCGAAATCGATGAGGACAAGTTCATTCACGTTAATATAGATAAAGATGTACTTAAAGGCAAATATCAGATTCAGGGAAGCGTTGGGGAAGTTATCGCATCTTTGGAATTTCATAAGGTGGACTGGCTTGACGGACTGCTTGAAATCGACAATGCCGTTGAAGTGGAAGGCGTCGATGATGAACTGAAACCGCAGGCAGCCATTAAAAGGATATTGAACAGGTTTGACAATGAGATAATAGCCAACGATGCGGGCTCACACACAACATTCTCAACATTATTGTATCATGCAAAATACCCGAATCACTTTCTCTTTCCGGGCGCAACGGCTCCTATGGGCTACGGACTGCCGGCGGCTATCGGAGCGGCAATAGCGACGGGCGAAAAGGTCATCTCCATTAACGGCGACGGCGGCATTCAGATGAACCTGCAGGAGCTTGCAACGCTTAAGGAAAACAATCTGGATGTTATCGTATTCATTTTAAACAATTCTGAGTATGGTATCATCCGCCAGTGGGAAGAGCAGATCTATGGAATGGATTCGTATCAGACAGACCTTAAAAATCCGGATTTCATCAAATTGGCTTCCTCATACGGAATCGATGCCGTTCAAATTACGACATTGGAAGATCTGGAATTCTTATTAAAAAAAGATTTGAAAGGCCCATTAGTTGTTGAAATCATTGTGGATAGGCAAAACATTCCTCTTCCTAAATGAACTCTTCACAGAATTTTCTAACGACTTTCTTATCCATTTCCTTTTTATCGAGCGGACAGTAGTAGTATTCGCCGCCCATTTTCAAAATGAAGCCAATCGGTTTGATGCTTCCGGAAGTCACCTGTCCCCGGATGATTTTCTGGCTTTCCTTAAAGGCGAAGTAAATGACCTTATCCGGATTTATTTCAATCTCCTTAATGCGGATTTCTTTAATGTTTTCTATTTCAGCGATTCTGTAAAACAAATCCTTCAATTCATCCATTTATAACACCCTTAATTAATGTTCTTACTTCCTTTTTCAAAAGCAGATTGATGACAGGCCATATCAGTTTTACAATGCTTATGTCAATGTTTGCGCTTCCCTTGAAATTCAGCACTTCGCCTGCAAATGAAGGCTGAGCCCTGAGGCGGGAATTGGGAATGATTTCATTAGCGACAGCCAAGGCGGCCCAGATGTAGCCTATGTATTCTCCGGTTTTGGCAAAACTTGAAAAGCCGATAACCAAATCGTTTTCAAGCCTGTTTATGCTGATTGCATTAAAGACCTGTTTAATGAATACTTTAAAGTCGTTAAAACAAGGTTTGGCAAGTTTATATATCTTTTTAATGTCTATCTTTTCATCTTCGTCCTCTTCGTCCTCGTCTTCCTCTTCGTCGTCATCGGATTTAAGGTCGAAAGTGTAGACTTTCAGTTTTTTCAAAATAAGTATTTGTACACATCCGTCATATTCACTATCAATTTTTACCCATTTTAAAGTAATTCTGACTCCAATGAGTATGATAATAAAAATAAGAATGATGATTAATAGGATAATCATCAATAGGATGTTTAACATAGAATATAATTCCTATTCTTTGCTTTCTTTTTCTTCATCGTATGTTGTAAATTCAGGTTCAATAAACTCTTCCTCATCGATGTCGTCGTTCGTGTTCATGTAACTTTTTACAATGTCGGTAATGATTAAACCTATGTCGGATAAAGCCTTGTTGGTTTCATTTCCTTTGCTTAAGTCGAGTACGCGAACGCCTTCAGCGTCATTTCCTTTTTTAGGAATCATGACCATTGAAATCGGTTCAACACCGGCACCTGCTCCTGCAGCGTTTCCTCCGTCCTTACCGAAAAGGCTTTCACCTGCACCGAAACCCACTCCCATTCTCATTACTGGAATGAGGATTTTATCTTCGGTTTCAATAGGTGTTCCAATCACATTGTTGACATTAACAAGTTTACGCAATTCTTCAACCGTTGTTTTTATGTTGTCTACCATTATATTCACATCCTAATTTAGATTAATTATACCTTTGAATCTCGTGTTTTAAATATTTTGTCAATAGCGAAAAATTTGAAAAATACTGCAATGTATAAATCCTAAAATGACCAAATCTATTTAAAGAAGAAAAAATCGATTTTATCTAAAACAGCTATTTGGAGGCATTAAATGGGTGATTTGTCTAAACTGCCCAATATAGGCAAAGTCCTTGAGAGGCAATTGAACGACGTTGGAATCAACACTGAGGATGATTTAATTAATATCGGAAGCAAAGAATGTGATGAAGCAAATTATAAACCTGGGGCATTGTCCACATAATGGATTTAAAATCTCCTTTGAGACATTGTGTAATGGAGGATAAATATCATGGACATCTGCTTTTTACTTTATAGACATTCAAAGTTCACATCATTTAAGTATATTTTCATGATTTTCTATTCCCATTATCTGAATTGTTGATTTTGAACATATTTTTTTCATTAATTTCGTTCACTTTTTGTGAATAAAAATTCACATTTTAGTAAAATTTAAATACTCTTAAATCATTCTTTTTATTAAGCAATAGGTTGTGATGAAAAATTATAATCCATACAATTAAATGGGGAGTACAATGCTAAATATTCCTTTGAAGTTGAATTTTTCAATTAAATTATTGGGGAGGATTTTTGATGGCGCGAAGCGATAAGACTTTAGAAGATATTTTGGATGTTATATTTTTTGATAAACCCTCTACTCAGGACGAAATTGCCGAAAAATTAAATATTAGCCGCAGATATGTCACTCAATTGCTTAAACCGTTAATTGATGAAGACATTGTTAAAAGGGCTTATGTCATTGATTTAAATAAGTATGATGAAATCTATGGTTCATCAAACCCTGTTTTTAATATCAGACAGCATTCCGCATTTTTTTTAATTGAAAACATGCTGAGTAGCATGAGTAAACATGTTAAGGAACAGGTTCAAATGTCTTTTGATGCTATTTTAGGCAATGATAAGGAATTGGCAGAAGAAGCTTTAAAATCTGATTTTACCACAAACAATATGTATGAAAAGGTTCGAGCCTCTGTTGAAACTGTTGTTGATGTTGATCCCCATTCAAAACTTTCCAAGATTTTATTGTTTAATGAGGCGGCTTATAATTATGAACGTATTGGAGATTATTCGGGCCATATTGCCAAATTTGTTATTAATGAGAAGTCTCCGGTTGATGATGAACTTTTGGGGATATTAAAAAAGATGCATAAATATGCGCAGAAATCTATTTCATATTCAACGGAGGCTTTTATCAATGGAAATATAGAATTGCGTGGAGATTTGATGGATACCGAAGAGAAAATCCATGAAACTCAACAAAAGGCCATGAATCTTATTGCCAATCAGATGATTGAAACCTCCTTTGATGATATTGAAATGTCGAATTATTATATTTACATATCACGTGTGGTGAAATCATTCGAAAGAATGGGCGATATCTCTGTTGAAATCATGGATTTGGCTATAGAATTCCATAAAGATATTCCAAGGCCAACTACACCACGTTCATTCAGGAAATAACATATCTGGATTTTTTTTTTGACTTGCGAATAATTTTCAATTCAAATTAGTGAAATTAAAATAAGTTGAAATTTTTAAATGAGAATTAATTAAAAAAATTAAATCATGCCTGTAACTGCCAGCGTCAGATGTGCAATAGTTGCAGAACCGAGATATGTTCCGGAAATGACAATCATGGTAATGATAATTCCTTTCCATCCGATTTTTTTAAATTCGCCCCAATCATTACCTATTGCAATTCCAACATATGCTAAAAATGCAGTACAGATGGTGGCCAGATTAATTTGTGAAACATAATGCATGACAAAACTGGATGTTGGAACGCCGGGAATAGCTATAATTATGCCAATCAGGCTGATGTAGATAATTGACTGAATGTCATATGGAATAAGTCTTTCAAGAGACATTCCGATAATAGTAATAAGAGAAATTATTATCATTCCAATAAATGAATCGATTACCCTGGTGTGATAACCTACAACATTTCCAACGGTTACAATAATTGAAAAGACAAGAAGCAATGCGCCCCATCTTTTAATCTTACCTAAAGTTAATTCCTCTTTAGATAAATACTTGTCCTCCTTTACCTCCTGAATATCGTACTCATCATCAATGGAGTCTTCATCACCCTTCAGTATGTGGGGAGATAACCACGCATACAATTTTTCTGCAAGAGGTATGGAAACAAACATGCACATGTAAATACCGAAACAGAATGAAAGCAAATTGCTGCAACCGGCAAAAGCTTCAAACTCAGTGGCCATTGATGGAAAAGCATGGGATATTGAAGCCAAGGATGCCGCATTCATACTTGCACTCCCTATGCCTGATGCCATTGCAAAAGCATATGGATGAATCGGCAAAACTGAAATGCTGATACTTGACAATAAACTGATAAAGGCTGTTCCGATAATGGATCCGATAACAAAAATTGCTAAAACTCCGCGTGCCTCGGGAGACTTGAAGCCGTATTTGTCAATGATAATTCCTAAATTCGGTTCACGACAAATAGAACTGGTCATACCAATAACTTCTCTTCTAAAACCCAATAATAAAGCGACAGGTAATGCTATAAGAGTCCCCAAATCTCCAAACTGTTGCAAAATCAAAGCAGGACCAACATTAAAAATATCATCCAATGACCGGCCGCTTGAAATAGCCAATTTAGCAATCAAAACACCAATGAATAAAACCATTACTCCTTCAGCTACTTTAGCCTGGTCACGACCTACAAATTTAATGGGTTTTGCCAAAAAAAGAGCCAAACCCATAATCAGGGCATATAATAAAGGCAATAAAACGATTTTAATGTTGTCAGTTATATTAATTTCAATGACGCCTATAAACATGGAAATGATTACTAAACCCAAAACAATAATGTGCAAGTTATATTCAACCCAAGGCGGCCTCTTTTTAATGGCCCTATCGGTTTTTTCTCTATAAATGTGTGTCTGATCAGTAATAAAATCTCCTCCGGTATGGCGCATAATCACAAGTATAAATTATATCAATTACTGATAATTATAAAAAAAGAAGTATATAAACTCATAAGACTTTATGCTCAATAGTTCTCAAATTAGGAAAAGATTATGCGCTTAAATAAGGGATATTGCTTAATAGATGACATTATAGGAATTAATATTGAACCTCCCCGACCTCTAAAAGGTCGGAGAGGTTCAAAATCGTTCTTGTCGTTCTTGCGCTTCAGGGCAAAATACCTTATTTCGAAGCGACGGGATCCAAAAGCGATTTGGACATTACCGGTTCCATAATTTCATTTGTAGGTCTTGTCCTCTTTGTTTTAGGTATTTTAATGCTGACTGACGATACCACTTTCAGTATAGCTGCAATGGTTGTTGGCCTGATTGTCCTGGCGGCCTTTGCATTGTTTGAAATCAAAAGAAAAAGAAAAGGCAATGTGCCTTTGCTTGACGTTGAATTATTAAAAGACAGAAATCTGCGTGTGGGCACTATCCTTAGGTTAATGGTTAATCTTGCTATGGGTGGAACATTGTTTGCTGTTTCCGTTTATCTGCAGAGCGTATTGGCGTTATCCGCATTCAACACAGGTTTGACTTTGCTTCCGATGACTTTGGGTCTTCTTCTTTTCGCATTGACGGCTCCAAAATTATCCGCAAAGCTGAATCACAAGATACTCATGTCCATAGGATGTATAATAGCAATCGTAGGATGTCTTATTTTAAGCCAGCAGTTTACAATGGATACGACAATGCTTGAATTAATGCCTGGACTCTTTATACTCGGAGCAGGTCTCGGTTTCGTAATGGCTTTAGGTGTGGACATTGCATTAAGCAATATTCCTGAAGAAGGCCAGAATAACGCGTCAGGTATTGTTACAACCGGCCAGACATTGGGTCAGTCAATGGGTACGGCAATTATCGGGGTAATTTTAATTCTTGGAATTATCGGAGGTATCAGCGATGGAGTAAATACTTATGCTCCGGAGCATTCCAGTGACCAGACATTCGAGAAAGGCGTTTATCATAATATTGCAAGAATACCCCAACCTCTTCTAGGTTGGGGATGAATTGCACAATGGGGGGGGTGTTTTTTTTATAATGTGTTAGTATTGGTATACGTTTGTAATAAACGGTTTAAATACGTTTTTGATTATATGAATTATTTTGATTAATTATTTGAGTAGGAATCAACATTCAGTATACAAATTAACTTTTCATTTTTGGTGTTGGTTTATATAAAATAATCGTAGGAAAGTGATTAATCACGATATTTTTTTTTGATTATTTTTT
>NZ_FMXB01000016.1:42115-63545 GCF_900103415.1 Methanobrevibacter millerae | reverse complement strand
AACATTAACAGATACCCTTCAGTAAAACAGGCAGTTGTTGTAATCAAGGAAATCAACAACAACGACCACCTATGTGCATATTATACTGCAGATGAGAAAGTTGATGTAAGTGAATTAAAAGTGTTCCTTAAAGACAAGTTAACCAAATATATGGTTCCTACTGCATACATGCAGCTTGATGAGATGCCGCAAACGCCAAACGGTAAAACAGACATAAAAGCACTACCTCAACCAAATCTTGACTTGGAAAATATAAAAGCAGAAAACGAACTGGAAGAAAAACTCTTTGATATCGCAGCAGAACTTGTAAATACTGACCAGTTCGGAGTGACCGATGACTTATATGCAATAGGATTCACGTCATTGATATTGATGAAATTCAACTCATTAATTTATGCGGAAATGGGAGTAAACCTTGATATTACAATATTGTTCAATGACCCAACTATCAGGAAACTGGCATCAGAAATTGAAAGCAGTGATAAAGATTCTGATTTGGCAGAAATTTTGGAATTGGCAAAAGAGATGGAATACCTGCCGTTGACAGATAACCAAATCGGTGTATACTATGAATGTATGCAAAGTCCGGGGGAAATCAAATACACAATGCCGACTACCATGAGATTAGGCAGTGATGTCGATGCGGAAAAATTAAAAGAAGCAGTAATCAAAACAATAGAAGCTCATCCATATCTCAAAACAAGAATTGTCATTGATGACGAAGGAGAGCTGAAGCAGAAAAGATGTGATGATGTAGAAATTGATGAAATCGAAATTGCTGAAGTGGATTCAATCACTGATGAAGAGATGCTTGAAAATGATGTCAAAGCATTTTCCTTTGACGACGAACAGTTATTCAGAGTTAAAATATATAAAACGCCTGATGAAACAGTCCTATTCACAGATTTCCACCACATAATTACAGACGGTGTATCTCAAATTAATTTCTTCGACGATATTGCCAATATTTATGAAGGAAACGAAATTAACGAAGAAATCGTTGACGGTTATGTATATAGCCTTATCGAAGACAATCTTAAAAATAGCGATGCCTACCAAAAAGCTAAAGAATTCTTCGATGAAAAACTCACACAAGAAATTGAATCTACTGTGTTAACCCCTAATCTCAAAGGCAATCCTGATGATGGCAAACTAAAAACTGCATATAAAACAATTGACTCTAAAGAAATTAAAGAGTTCTGTAATCGATATTCATTTGGTCAAAATTCACTATTCCTATCCTGCCTTGTATTGACATTGAACAAATACACATTCAGCAACAAAACATTAATTACAAGTATATTTAATGGAAGATCCAATCCATACTACTATGACACTCAAGGATTTTTAGTAAAAACACTCCCATTAATATTCAGCAACGAAAACAGGCAAATAACAATTAAAGAATTTATCAACAGTGTTGATGAAGTATGGAAAGATACCATGACCAATAGTATTTACCCATACACAAACATTGCGGAGGAATATCAATTAAATCCTGAATTCTTCTTCACATATCAGGAATTCATCGATTCAGAACCTCGTATGATAAATGGAACTGTTTATGAAGAAAGTGAATTGGAATCAGATGACTTAAATACGACTGAATACAAGATTAACTTTGATATATTTGTTTTAGGGGATAAAATAGACCTTGTAATCCAGTACAATGATGAATTATACACTCAGGATTACATTGAAACATTTATAGAATCAATGGTCAATGTATTAAATCAATTCATCGAAAGCGACATTAATGAATTGATGATTTGTGATGTTGAACTTGAAACCGGTAATGAATTGCCTACTTTTGTCCCTCTTGAAAATCCATTTGTCCACAAGCGTTTTGAATCACAAGTGGAAAGCAAGCCTGATGAAATTGCATTGGTTTCAAACAATGTGGAGTACAGTTACAGGGAATTGAATGAATTAAGTAATAGAATTGCTAATGGATTAATCAAGCGCGGTGTCGAACCAAGACATAATATTTTAATCATGCTTCCAAGGACCAAAGATTTGATTGCATCAATTATGGGTGTTTTAAAGGCAGGATGCGGATTTATCCCTATTGATATGGAATACCCTAAAGAAAGGATAGAATACATTTATGAAAACAGTCAGGCAGACTATATCATAGCAAATGAAACTCAGGACAATTCATTGGATATTAAAGAATTGATTGAAGAGGATAATATTGAAAATCCGGATGTTGAAATATCATCTGACGATACTGCATACATGATTTACACTTCAGGATCCACAGGAAAACCTAAGGGCGTAATGATAGGCCATGAAAATGCTTGTAACGAAACCGAAGCTAATCCTAAATGTGAATATGACAACCTGTTAAGTATTGCAACAATTGCATTCGATACCTCTCTTGAAGATATTTTAACCGGCCTTACCAATGGAATGAAAATCATCTTTGCAAACGATTCAGAAATCAAGAATATCGTCGATTTAATCGACCTGATTAGAAAGGAAAAACCTCAAGTCATGGAATTCACTCCATCAAGGTTGCTGTCATATCTGGAAGTTGATGAGTTCTGTGAAGTAATTGACTGTGCTGAATGTATCGTAATGGGTGGAGAACAATTCTCAGCCAAGGCATTCAACGGAGTTAAGGAGTTCACTGATGCAAAAGTATACAACAGTTACGGACCGACCGAAGCAACAATAGCTTCCAACTATAAGGAAATAACTGACCCTAATGTCATAACTATCGGTAAGGCTTTGCAAAACTACATAACTGAAGTTAGGGACATTGATGGAAAATTACTGCCTAAAGGCGTAATGGGGGAGCTGTACATCGGAGGTACAGGTGTAGGTAAAGGATACTACAACATGCCGGACAAAACCGAAGAAGTATACCTTACAATCAACAACATCCCATACTACAGAAGTGGTGACTATGCAATAGAACTTCCTGACGGAGACATTGACATTAAGGGAAGAATCGACAACCAAATCAAGTTAAGAGGATTAAGAATTGAAATCGGTGAAATAGAATCCAACATTGCAAGATTCCCTAACATTAAAAATACTGTTGTTGCAATCAAAAAAATAAATAATAGTGATCATTTATGCGCTTACTTCACTGCTGAGGCGGACATTGACATTAATCTTTTAAAACGTTACCTGCAAAGCAAGCTGACTAAATATATGGTTCCAACAGTCTTCATGCAAATTGATGAGATTCCTCAAACCCCTAACGGAAAAACTGATATGAAGGCATTGCCTGACCCTTCATTAGCACTTGATTTCGTTGAACCCGAAACAAAAACCGAGAAAAAGATATTCGGTATGGTTTCATCACTTTCAAGCGCTGAGGAATTTGGTATTACTGATGATTTATACTCTTTAGGATTCACATCATTGACACTGATGAAACTGAATTCAATGATTTACAATGAGACTGGCGTAAACATTGAAATAACAGATCTGTTCAACAATCCAACAATTCAAAGTCTTGCCGATAAGGTAGATAACAATATAGGTGCACAAATTGATATTCCTGAAATCATTAAGAGTGCACAAACAATGGACCTTTTCCCATTGACATCCAATCAGTTAGGTATCTACTATGAATGTGCGCAGACTGATGAAATCAAGTACACAATGCCTTCTGCAATACGCTTTGCCAGTTCTGTTGATCCGTTAAAACTTAAACAGGCCATTATTGATACTATTGAAGCACATCCATATCTTAAAACAAGAATTATTACAACTCCTGAAGGGGAATTGAGACAGAAAAGATGTGACGATGCAGAAATTGATGATATTGAAATTGTAGAAATTGATTCAATCACCAACAGGGAAATGATGGACCATGATATCAAATACATTCCATTGGACGACAACCAACTGTTCAGATTCAAAATCTATAAGACTCCTGAAGAGACTGTACTGTTCTCCGATATCCACCATATAATTACGGATGGGGTTTCAATGGACCTTCTCTTTGATGACATTCTCAGCATTTACAGTGGTGAAGAAGTCAGTGAAGAGATTGTTGACGGATACGCTTACAGCTTAATTGAGCAGGAACTAAGTGAAAACGAAGTTTCAAAAGAATACTATAAAAACAGGTTTGGCCAAGGATTCGAGTCCACAGTATTAACTCCAAACCTCAATGGAAATCCTGATGAAGGTAAAATCAAGCTCATTGAGGAAATGATTGATTCCTCCTTCGTAAGGCTATTCTGTAAGGACCATTCCATAAGTCCAAACGTACTGTTCATGAGTGCTACAGTCCTTGCCCTGAACAAGTTCACGTTCTCGGATAAGGCATTGATAACAACAATCTTCAACGGCAGGTCAAACTCCAACTACTTCAATACTCAGGGTATGCTGGTAAAAACACTCCCTATAATGGTCGGAAGCGAAAATAGGGATATGATGGTTCAAGATTTCATCAAAATTGTTGACAAATCATGGAAAGATGCACTGGTTCACAGTAATTATCCATACACAACCCTTTCCGAAGAATATCAATTAAAACCTGAATTCTTCTATGCTTACCACGGAGCGTTTGAAACAGATAATCTGGAAATGGATGGAAACACATATGCCATGGAAGAGCTTGACGGTACTGTGGCAACAGACTATAAGATTAACATTGATATTTACGATGACGGTGATGAGATTTCAATGTTCATTGAGTATAATGACCAAATTTATACCAAAGAGTATGTGACAGATTTCCTAAAGGCAATCAAATACATTTTGGTTCAGTTCTTTGTAAACGACATGGACAAATTAAGAATCAATGAAATTGAGCTTGCACCAAACTTCCTGTTGCCTGAATTTGAAGAGTTGGACAACCCGTTCCTGCATAAACGTTTCGAAGCGCAAGTGGCTGAAAAGCCTGATGAAATTGCACTTGTTGCCAGTGATGAAACACTGACCTACAGGGAACTTGATGAAAAGGCAAACCGCATCGCCAATGCATTGATTAAAAAAGGTGTCAAGCCAAGAAGCAATATTTTGATTATGCTCCCTCGTGACAGCACCTTGATTGCTTCAATTATCGGTGTATTAAAAGCAGGTTGTGCATTCATACCTCTCGATTTAAAGTTCCCTAAAGAAAGAATTGACTACATCTATGAAAACAGTCAAGCAGATTACATAATTAATGTAGATGGCCTTGCACTTAATTCACTATCCATTAAAGAATTGCTTGAAGAAAACAGCGTTGCTACTCCGAATGTGGATATTTCACCGGATGACTTAGCATACATGATTTACACATCAGGATCAACAGGAAATCCAAAAGGAGTAATGATAAGTCATGAAAATGTATGTAACCAGGTTGAAGCAAACCCTAAATGCGAATACAATAACTTATTGAGCATTGCAACAGTTGCATTCGATACGGCTCTCGAAGATATCCTGACGGGAATTACCAACGGAATCAAAATCATATTTGCAAACGACGATGAAATAAAAAGCATCGTGGAATTAATCAGATTAATCAAACGTGAACAGCCGGAAGTAATGGAATTCACTCCATCAAGACTATTGTCCTATCTTGAATTTGAAGAGTTCTGTGATGCAATAGGCTGCGCAAAATGTATCGTCATGGGAGGAGAACAGTTCTCGGCCAAAGCATTCAACGAAGTTAAAAAATACTGTGATGCTGCAGTCTACAACAGTTATGGACCGACTGAAGCGACAATCGCTTCTAACTATAAGGAAATAACCGACCCTGAAAACATTACAATCGGAAAAGCCCTTAAAAACTATGTGACTGAAGTAAGAGACCTTGACGGAAAACTCCTGCCAAAAGGCGTTATGGGAGAACTCTACATCGGAGGTACTGGCGTAGGTAAAGGATACTACAACATGCCGGACAAAACCCGAGAAGTATATATGACAATCGATAATATCCCATACTATAAAAGCGGAGATTATGCAATAGAGCTTCCTGATGGTGACATTGACATCAAGGGAAGAATCGACAACCAAATCAAACTCAGAGGACTAAGAATAGAAATCGGAGAAATCGAATCAAACATATCCAATTTCCCTAACATTAAGCAGAATGTTGTAGTAATCAAGGAAATCAGAAATAACGAACACTTATGCGCTTACTTCACAGCAGAAGATAAAATCAACAAGGATGAGCTTAAAGCCTACTTGAATGAAAGACTTACACAATACATGGTTCCGACAGTCTTTATGCAGATTGAAGAGATGCCACAGACTCCTAACGGAAAAACTGATGTGAAAGCATTGCCTGAGCCTAAACTGGAATTGACATATGTGGCTCCTAAAAACAAGCTTGAACAAACAATCTGTGCAATATACTCATCTATCCTGGATATAGAAGTAGTTGGTGCTGAGGACAACTTCTTTGAAATAGGTGGGACATCACTTATCGCATCCAAACTTATCATTGAGCTTCTTAAAAACGATTATGATGTAAAATACGATGATATATTTAGAAACCAAACTCCAAGAAAACTTGCGAATTTCCTGTCCGGTGATGAAATGGATGATGATTTGGATGTGGGCATCATTGAAAACTACGACTACAGCAAAATCAACAAGCTTCTTGAGAAAAATACCTTTGAAAACTTTGCCAAAGGCAAAAACATTGAATTGGGCAATGTATTGCTGACTGGAGTTACCGGTTTCTTGGGAGTTCATGTGTTATACGAATACATTAAAAATGAAGAGGGAAACATTTACTGTATGCTGAGAAAAGGTAAGTTCAACACCTGTGAAGAACGATTCATTGACCTGATGAGTTATTATTATGATGAAGACTTCACAGACCTCATCGGATCACGCATATTCTTAAGTGAAGGAGACATAACCAACTTGGATGACTTCAAAAAGCTAGATGATTGTCCTATTGACACAATAATCAACTGTGCAGCTATTGTAAAACACTACACTCACGATGATTATATATTCAGGGTTAATGTTGACGGAGTAATCAATGGACTCGAATTTGCAGATGCAAACAACATTGCCTATGTTCAGATATCAACCACAAGTGTTTTGGATGAATTCACAGAAGATACGGACATTTCAGATGTCTGCTGTGATGAAAGAACACTATACTGGGGACAAGACCTCTCCAACAAATACCTGAACAGTAAGTTCCTTGCTGAAAGAATGGTGCTTGAAAAGGCACTAAATGGCCTTAATGTGAAAATCATCAGGGTAGGAAACCTCATGGCGCGTCAATCTGACGGAACATTCCAGAAAAACTTTGATACCAATGCTTTCCTAAACGGTATTAAAGCCATTAAAAATTTGAAGGCAACTATTCCTGAAATATCTGAAGAGGTTGTTGAATTGAGCCCAATAGATTATGTGGCAAAGGCAACTCTTGAACTTGCAAAAACACCAAAAGAGTGCACAGTATTCCATGCGGTCAGTGACAAATGGATTCCTACAAGTGATATAATTGAGGTTCTCAATTCATTTGGATTCGGCATTGAGGAAGTTACCCCTGAAGAATTTAGAAAAATCTATGAACAGAACATGGACGAAAACATTCAGGGAATCATTACGGCTGATTTGACCATTGAAGATTTCACTGAAACTGACGATGAAGGTGAACCTGTTGAAAGTGATGATGGTGAACTTGTAATGATGGACCAGACTGTTGAAATCCTCAAATCAATAGGATTCACATGGCCGGAATGTGATAAATATTATCTTACAAGATTTATAAAACATTTAATAGAAGTAAAATATTTTGATTAAGGAGAATTAAGATGAATTTTAAAATTGCGGACAGTAAATTTAAAGAATTATTAATACCTAGCCTGCTTCTAGTCATGGCTTTGAACTTAAGTTCTGTTGTTGATAGCTTTTTTGTAGGTTCATTTATTGGTCCGGATGCAGTTGCTGCAGTTGAACTTTTAGAACCTATAATTTTATTAATGACTGTTTTTGAATGGTTATTTGGACTTGGAGGGCAAATTATTTCCATAAATAAAAAATCTGAATTTGATATTGATGGGAGTAACCGCTACTTTACAGCATCAATGGTCGTGTCATTTCTTGCGTCACTGGTAATGGCTATTGTATGCTTGTTCTTTATGGATCCTCTGGCTACACTTTTAGGCTCTTCACATGCTACAAAACCTCTTGTAATGCAATATTCAACATTTTTGTATGGATGTTTTGTCGTGTCTACAATAGCTTCAGTGCTTACACAGTATATTCGTGTTGACGACCAGCCCAACTTTGCATCACTGGTTATCATTGTAGCTAATGTGATTAATATCATCTTGGATTATGTCTTTCTGTCCTCAGGCATGGGTATGGCTTCCGCATCACTCGCATCATTTATAGGATATACACTTAGCCTAGTATTATGTTTATGGTATATCCGCAACCCAAAAAGAACATTCAGATTTGTTCGATCAGCACTTGAAATTAAAACTTTCCTTAAAACAACATGGAAAATGACCAAGGTAGGTTTTCCGGGTGCAAGTATGGGTATCTTTGATGTTATATTCGTCTATATAATGAACAGGTTCCTGGGTTTAACATTAGGAGATATAGGGCTGACTACTTACATGGTGTGTATGGACATATTGGTAATCGGAAGTATTGTTGATGTTGGAATTTCAGAAACATTGACATCAATAGTTCCAGTATATTATGCAAAACATGATTATCTTAATTTGAAACATTTGATTAGGATTTCACTTTTAATTACAGTAATCTGTGCAATAGTATTGACTGTATTCATATGGGTCTGGCCTGAAGGATTCCTGGCACTTTACGGATTCAACCAAATGGAAATTGCCGATTTCGTAATAAATGCAGTTAAATTATATTCACTCTTCTTTATAATATCCGTACTTCCTTGCCTTCTTATATTCTACTATGAAGCCATTGAAAGGTCCGCCCTTTCAACAGTTCTTTCCGTGCTTTACACACTTGCACTTCCATTGGTTTGTGTAATCGGATTATACAATCTTATTGGTTCAAACGGAATATGGTTAGGATTTCCTGTGTCATGTTTGCTCACAGTGATTATCATTTACCTCAGCGTTAAGGTTATTCAGAAAAGAGAACCGAAATACAGTGGATTATTCTTCATAGAAAAGGACTTGATCGATAAAACTAGAAACTTTGTCTTGACGGACAATGATTTAAATGCAAGAGAAGAATGTTTAAATCATTTGAAAAATCTAAAGACAAATGATGAATTCTGTGAAAATGTCAACAAGATTTTTGACGTGATTTTTGATACCAATCCTCACGGCACATATGTGGAAGTGCTTGTCATAGACTATGATGACAACGTCCATGTTGATATCAAATACGATGGCGAACATGAAAACCTTGAACATCTGAAGCATAACTTCCCGGAAGGCCTTTTCAAGTATGCGGAAGTTTTAGGATTCAATACCATTGAATATGTTATGGATAAAATCTAATTTGTATTAAAAGAGAATTCTGAGATTATCAATCTCAGAATTAAAGTCTTCTGCAGTTTCAGGATTGTCCTAATCATTAAGGGTTTTTGCCCTTACACTTCTTTAATTTTTTTTATTTTTGCTTTTTTTGGCACTGATTTAGTATTGATGTTGTCGGTTTACGGGATTGGTGACATTTAATGATGAACTGTCAGAGTTCAGGCACTTGTATTTTTATTTTCAATTTTCTCCTTATCGTCAATATAAAGGATAGTCAAAATAAGCATTACAACATGCAAAACAAGCATAATCAGTGAAGTCTGGTTGAATGCAACAACCGAAGCGGTATTGTGTTCTATGGCTCCTCCTGCCAAAATTGCCACTATAACAACCACGATTGATGAGCCGATTGCCGCAAAAATCTGTCTTAATGTATTGTTTACTGCGGTTCCGTCCTCGACCTTGTCGGATACCATGGTCAATGTCCATGTCGTTGCAGGCATCAGGGCCAGTCCGGTACCGATATAACGGATTGACTGGGTTATCGCCATGAATTCAAAGGAGGAATCCTGGGTATAGAACATCATGCATGCAAATCCAATTATGGAAACAACGCATCCCATAATCAGAACCTTTTTGATTCCAATCCTATTTGTAAGCAATGGGCCGATAATATTGAAGACAATTATCAGCAATCCGCCCGGAAGCATCACGGAAGCGGAAATGATTGCGGAATTGTAGGCTACGCCCTGAATGAATATCGGGATAAGTGCGGTGCATCCGTTCAGGCATGCAAAAAGAATGCAGATAAATGTTGTTCCCACCATGAAATACTTGTTTTTAAGTATGGGCAGGTTAATCAGAGGTTTTTCCAGTTTTGGCTGGCGCTTTACAAACAAAATCAAAGATATGATTCCAATGATTATCGGCAATATTACCAGATAATGGGTAAATCCGTAATCCGCAACATTTGTAAAGCCAAGCATTACTCCTGCACATCCGATAATCGACAGTATGACGGACAGATAGTCCAGAGGATAATCTTCGGTTGGAGTATCGTCCTTTACAAGGAATATGCCTAAAACCAGAAGGATTGTCGTGGCAACAGTGAAAAATGAAAACAGTTCTCTCCAGCCGTATAATGTTATGACAAAGCCTCCGATGAAGGAGCCGATGACCGGAGCTATTGCAATAACCAAACCGTATAATCCCATATAAGTCTGCCATTTCTCTTCAGGAATACTTCTCAGGAGCAAAATCTGGACATAAGGCATTATAATGCCGTTTCCAATTCCCTGAAGAATCCTGCCGATAATCAGCACGATTAAGGAAGTTGAAAAATAGCATATGACAGATCCCAAAAGAAATATGATTAACGAAAAGAAGAATATTGTTCTTGCGGTGAATCGGCGTGATATATATGCGCTTAAGGGTATCATGACTCCTACAACAAGCAGGAATACTGAATAGGACCACTGTGCCTGTGTTGATGAGACGGAAAAGTCACTCATCAGGTAAACGACACCGGTTGTAATAATCGCTTGAGCTATGGTTACCAGGCTTGCAGCTATAATGAACAGAACCAAAAGCTGCATGCGGCTGTTTGATTTGACATTCATCTTTTCACGGAAATTTTGTTATGATTGCATATATGTAATGGATATTATTTATAGTTTTTTTTTAAAAGAAACTCTATTCAGTTGGTATCGTTTTTAAAAGCCTTGAAAATAAGTATAAATACTTAAATAGTGATTTTTTACATAAATTTATATTGTGATAATTATGAAGGTCTTAAAGATTATGATTGTCATGCTTGTTTTAATCATGTCGGTGGGGGCAGTCTGCGCAGCAGACGACATTTCCGATGAGATTATAAGTGATGACAGTCAAGATACTTTGGAAATTATGCAAGATGATGTTTATACGACTGGGGAAGGTTCATTCAGTAGTTTGGCTGATGAAATAGAAAATGCAGGCACGACTTTGGATCTAGCCAAGGACTATGTATTTAATAATGAAAGCGATTATGAACTTACTGAGGGGATTGTAATAAACAAAACAGATTTTACCATAAACGGTAATGATTACACTATTGACGGAAATAATATGGCTAGAATCTTTAATATCCTGGGTGGAGACAACATTACGATTTCAAATCTCAATTTTGTAAATGCTAAAGGCAAATTTGGTGGAGCTATCAGTTCAGTACCCTCAATTACCTTAATTAACGTGACATTTAAGGAAAATCGTGCTGTAGTTGGAGCTGCAGTTTTTTCAACCCAAAATGCCATGTTTGATAATGTAACATTCGCAAACAATACTGCTGCGCGTGGAGGAGCAATATATAGTGAAGACGGTTGCTTTGATGTAATTAATTGTCAGTTCGATAACAATACCGCTACCTGGGGAGGAAGTATTTACTGCAAAAATGAAACAAGAGTCAGCAATTCCGTTTTTAGAAATTCAAAATCATCATATGGTGCTGCAATATATGCTGAAAAAATGTTTTCCGTTAAAAATTCAACTTTTGAAAATCTTTATGCAAATGAAACTGCAGGTGCAATAGGAATTAAAGGATTTGATTATGTAGAAATTGACGGCTGTACCTTTACAAATACCAAATCACGCAAAAATGCCGGTGCAGTATTTATAGATATTGGCCTTAAAGAAACCGGAAACTCAAGCATTACCAATTCAAAATTTATAGGCTCAAGCGGCGATTACGGCGGAGCATTGGTTCAATTGGGCGGTAAAATATTTATCGGAGGATGTGAATTTACAAATAACTTCGCCATATATGACGGAGGAGCAATATACCTCTCATATCTAACTGCAGTTATCAATAATACATCAGTCAATGGAAATAAACTGGGTTATGAGGATATAAGCTGCGGAGGTGGAATATATTGTGACGTTTTCAATATAACCATAGAAAACTCCAACTTTACAGATAATGCAATTCAGGCAGTCTATGCATATGACACAGAATTAAACATGAATAATATAATATTTTCGAATAATGGAGAAGCGGTTCATGGAGTTTTCCTCATTTATGATTTAAAAAATATTAATCCTGGAAATGATACCTTAATTTTAAATGACACGAATTATGATAGTAATTTCCATGAAATAGCTAAAAATATTGTGCTTATAAACAATGTAATTAATGTAGCAGCTCTTCCATCAAGATACGACTCACGCGATTGGGGATGGGTTTCATCAGTTAAAGACCAGGGAGACATGGGTTCCTGCTGGACATTCGGTACCTGCGGCGCCCTGGAATCCGCATTATTGAAGGCAACCGGAATTGAATATGACTTTTCAGAAAATAACATGCAAAACAGCATGCTGCAATATTCAAAATACGGTATTAAAGGAGAAGAGGAAGGCGGAGCCAGAGAACAGGGTCTTGAATATGTTCTCAGTTGGTTTGGAGTTATGCCAAGCGAATTTGATACCTATGATCAGTTAGGAAAATTATCTCCATTAATAACTTCAAATGATAAAATCCACATTTTCGATGCGGCTTTTGCAAATCCTCGTAAAAACGCAACGGATAATGATATGCTTAAAAAATTAATACTTATGTGCGGATCAGTTACAACCGGTTATTATAATAATGATTCCTGCTTGAATGAAGAAACATTCGCATATTACCAGACCGCTAAAAACCGCACTAATCATGCAATAAGCCTTGTCGGATGGGATGATAACTATCCTGCTTCAAACTTCCTGCAAACCCCTCCGGGAAATGGAGCTTTCATCCTTAAAAACAGCTGGGGAACCAACTTCGGAGAAAACGGATACATGTACATATCCTACTATGACACAAGCCTTTTAAACACCAGCTTTGCAATAGGATTCATTATTGGAAATACTGAAAACTACACTACAAACTACCAGACAGACCTGGGCGGACATTTAGAACATGTAAATGGCAATGGAAGCATTATAAGCTATAAGAATACTTATGAATCATGCGGTATACAATCAATAAGTGCAATAGGAAGTTACTTTGACGTAAACGAAAACTACACAATTGAAATCTATGTGAATGGTGAATTAAAACATAATCAAAGTGGAATTTCACCGTATACGGGTTACCATACCATTAAGTTAACAACAGAAATTCCAATAACGACTGAAGATGTCTTCACCGCACTGATGAAAAAAGAATCAGTTTATTTATTAACCGATTCAAGACAAATCTATAAAGAAAATATGACTTTCATTGACTTTGGTAACGGATGGAAAGACTTGTCTTTGGACAATAAAACAATCTCCTTAAAAGTCTATGCTAAAGACTTGGCTATTTACACCGAAGATTTGGTTAAAATCTATAAAAACGATTCCAAATTTGAAGCAAATATTGGCGTTGCTAACGAAACTGTAACCTTTGAAATCAATGGCGGAAGCTATAACAGAACCAGTGATGAAAACGGAACTGCCAGAATAGCCATTAACTTAAATCCGGGTAACTACACAATCAAAACCACGTTCAACGCCACAACAGTTGAAAATAGCATTACAGTATTGCCAACGTTAATTGCCGATAATCTGGTTAAATACTTCAGAAACGCATCTCAGTTCTACATTACATTAATCGACGGTGAAGGTAATCCTGTAGCAGGACAAAACATTACCATGAACATCAACGGTGTGTTCTACAATAGGCTAACCAATGAAAACGGTACTGCCCGCTTGAACATCAACCTGAACCCTGGAGAATACATCCTGACAGCTATTGATCCGTTAACTGGTCTTCAGATGTCCTATAATATCACGGTTTTATCCATATTGGAAGCTGACGATTTGGAAATGAAATATAAGGACGGCTCAACATTTAATGTTACTGTCTTCGATGGTCAAGGCAATCCGTTGGCTGGAGTTTCAGTAACTTTCAACATTAACGGAGTGTTCTACAATCGCACAACAGATTCTGCAGGAATTGCCAGGTTAAACATCAACCTGATGGCCGGCGAGTACATCATAACTTCAGAGTATGATAACTTGAAAATTTCAAACACAATAACTATTAAGGATTAATTAATTTAATCCTTTTAATTCTTTTTTTAATAACTTGACACACCATTAACCGCCGAAATCCAAATATAAATACTTAAATAGTGATTTTTTACATAAATTTATATTGTGATAATTATGAAGGTCTTAAAGATTATGATTGTCATGCTTGTTTTAATCATGTCGGTGGGGGCAGTCTGCGCAGCAGACGACATTTCCGATGAGATTATAAGTGATGACGGTCAGGAAGACATGTATATGGTGGATGAAGCTTCATTCACTGATTTGACTGATGAGATAAACAATACGGGCACGACTTTGGATTTAACCAGGGACTATGCCTTCAACAATGAAACAGACAACAAAATTGGAATCAGCATAATCAAGGATAATTTTGTCCTTAACGGTAATGGCCACATAGTTGATGGGAAAAACATGTCAAGATTATTCGCAATTGGTGGAAACAACGTCACATTAAGCAACTTAATCTTAATAAACGGTAATGCGGATAATGGTGGGGCAGTATTCACAGAAGGAATCGTAACACTTAACAACGTAACTTTCATCAACAACTACGCAAGCACACGGGGAGGAGCTGTAGGATTTTTCACTGATTTGCTCGTAAACATTAACAATTCAAAATTCATTGATAATTCTGGCGGTTCAGGTCAATCAATATATGTTGATGGCGGTAACTTAAACATTTACAATACGGAGTTTACTTCAAATCTACATTCTAAAGATGGACAAGTCATTTTAAAAAATGCTATAGGTTATATGGATAACGTTACCTTTGCAAATATCGTATCTGATTATGTTCCGGCAATACGACTTGAAAAATCAAAAGCCCTTACGGTACTTAATTCCAAATTCGTTAATTTAACCGCCAACATCACTGCAGGTGCGTTTGCCATTAAAAGCGGTGGTGTAATATACATCGGGAATTGTGAATTCACAAATACCACTTCTTCTAAAAATGCAGGTGCAATCCTTGCAGACATTACTGGAGATAATGGCCTCTTCCCGGGTAATGTAACAATAGTCGACACAGTATTCAGGGACACTTCTTCAGGATTCGGTGGAGCATTCATTCAATTTGGCGGTGAACTCCTAATAAACAACACGGAGTTTATAAACAATCATGCTACATATAATGGCGGTTCAGTTTATATTTCATATGTTGATTATGCTGAAGTCAATGACTGTAATTTTACCTCAAACAACGTTGACATAATTGAAAACTATCCTACCTATGGTGGAGCAATGGTCATTGATATGAGTGTCATAACTATAAACAACTCCAGATTCGTCAATAATACTGCAAGTGAAGGAAATGCAATCTATGCTTATGATGCATCATATGCGATTAAAAATTCACTATTTGAAAATAATTCAAATGCTATTTACACCTTTTTCGATAAGGAATCTGTTTTAGAAAACAATACATTCATTAATGACAACATCTCAACCAACAATACATTCTATGCAACAATCCAGGTTGGAGAAGGTATGCAGTTAACATTGCTTAACAATACGATTTCTGTTGATACTCTTCCAAAAAGATTTGATTTGCGTGATTGGGGATGGGTTTCACCTATCAGAAATCAAGGATGGATGGGTGCCTGCTGGACATTCGGAATGACCGGCACTTTAGAATCCGCATTATTGAAAGCAACAGGCATTGCAGCCGACCTTTCAGAAAACAACATGCAGGATTCCATGTTAAGATATTCAAGATATGGAATAAATTCAATGCTTGAAGGTGGAGGTAACCTCGCTTCTGTAGGTTATCTGTTGAGCTGGTTTGGAGCATTCATACAGGATGCGGATACTTATGATGAGCTTGGAAAACTTTCTCCACAGATTACAACCAATCAGGATATTCATGTTCAGGATGTGATGTTTACACCTAACAATGAAATACCAAAAGGCACACAGCTCAAATTGGCAATCCTGAAATACGGTTCCATAGACGTATCATATAATGGACAATCCACCTATAATGAAGTGACTCCTTATTATAATCCGGAAACTTATGCACAGTATGTTAATGACAGTTCCATTCAACCTAACCATGCGGTTTCAATTGTCGGATGGGATGACAATTTCCCAAAAGAAAAGTTCGGAATTACGCCTCCTGGTGACGGCGCATGGATTGTTAAGAACAGCTGGGGTCCTGACTTTGGAGAAAATGGATTCTTATATGTTTCATATTATGATCAAACGCTCTTAAAATCCCTCAATGTAATAAGTTATGCCACATCAATAATAATTGAAAATACTGTGCCGTACAATAAGAACTATCAATATGATATGTTTTGGGGAACTGATTTCGTAGGTAATGGAACTGTAAGATATATGAATGTATTTGAAGCATTGGGAACTGATGCGATTGCTGCTGTCGGAACATACTTCAACCAAAGCGGTATCAATTACACTGTTGAAATTTATGTAAATGACGTGTTAAAATTGACTCAGGACGGAGTATCTCCATATTACGGTTTCCACACAATCAAATTGGATAATTACGTCCCAATTAAAGAGGGAGATGTTTTTAAAGCCGTAATAACATCAAACAGTATGCCAAGAGTCGAATTGAAGGATGCTAGAGTACATTATACTGAAAATATCTCATTCATATCCTTCGACGGAGAAACCTGGGAAGACGCTTATAATTTGGGTTATATTGCATGTCTAAAAGTCTACACTGTTGCTTTACCGATTTACACCGAAGATTTGGTCAAAATCTATAAAAACGATTCCAAATTTGAGGCCAATATCGGAGTTGCAAACGAAACAGTCACATTTGAAATCAATGGCGGAAGCTATAACAGAACCAGTGATGAAAACGGAACTGCCAGAATAGCTATTAACTTAAATCCTGGCAATTACACGATAAAAACTACATTCAACGGCACGACAGTTGAAAACTCCATAACAGTATTGCCAACATTAATTGCCGATAATCTGGTTAAATACTTCAGGAACGCCTCCCAGTTCTACATTACATTAATCGATGGTCAAGGTAATCCTGTAGCCGGCAAGAACATTACCATGAACATTAATGGTGTGTTCTATAATCGCGTGACCAATGAAAACGGTACTGCAAGGTTAAACATTAACTTAAACCCTGGCGAGTACATCCTGACTGCTTTAGATCCTTTAACCGGTCTTCAGATGTCTTATAACATTACTGTTTTATCCACATTGGAAGCTGAGGATTTGGAAATGAAGTATAAAGACGGCTCAACATTCAACGTAACTGTTCTGGATGGTCAGGGCAATCCATTGGCTGGAGTTTCAGTAACTTTCAACATCAACGGGGTCTTCTACAACCGTACAACAGATTCCAATGGAATAGCCAGATTAAACATCAATTTGATGGCTGGCGAGTACATCATTACTTCCGAGTATGATGACTTAAGAATTTCAAATACCATAATTATTAAGGATTAATTAATTTAATCCTTTTAATTCTTTTTTTAATAACTTGACACTCCATTACCGCTGAAATCCAAATATAAATACTTAAATACTGATTTTTTACATAAATTTATATTGTGATAATTATGAAGGTCTTAAAGATTATGATTGTCATGCTTGTTTTAATCATGTCGGTGGGGGCTGTTTGTGCAGCAGACGACATTTCCGATGAGATTATAAGTGATGACGGTCAGGAAGACATGTATATGGTGGATGAAGCCTCATTCACAGATTTGACTGATGAAATAAATAATACTGGCACGACTTTGGATTTAACCAGGGACTATGCCTTCAACAATGCAACTGATGACAGTAGCGGTATTGTTATTGCTAAGGATAATTTTGTCCTTAACGGTAACGGCCGCACAATTGACGGAAACAACCAATCAAGACTATTCGCCATTAGTGGAAATAATATAACATTAAATGATTTAATTTTAATCAACGGTAATTACAGGAATTGTGCTGGAATACGTGCTGGTGGAACACTAACATTAAATAATGTTACTTTCATTAACAATCATGCAGACAATCAAGGAGGAGCTATAGGAATAGATGGTGGAATCCTTATTTGTAACAATACTCGATTTATTGATAGTTATGCTGAAGATGGACCATCCATCCTTGTTATGGATAGTGAACTGAAACTTTATAATTCATACATAACCTCAAAAGAATTGGTTAAAATTTCCCAAATTTACCTTACTCCGGGCACTGAAGCGTATATAGAAAACACTACTTTTGCCAATATTACTTCATCTTATGCGCCGGCAATATATATTACATCTTCTAAAGCTTCAATAATCAATTCTAAATTCATGGATTTAAAAGCTGATATTACTGCAGGGGCAATTGCCACTAAAGAGGGTGGAGAACTATATATTGAAAATTGTGAATTCGAAAATGTTACTTCTTCTAAAAATGGAGGTGCCATTTTTGCTGATGTTGCTGGAGCGAAAGGCACTGCCGGTAATGTGACCATAATTGGTACCAAATTTAAGGACACCTATTCTGGATTTGGCGGAGCATATGTCCAATTGGGCGGAGATTTCGTGTTAAAGAATACGGAATTCATAAACTCTCATGCTGAATATGACGGAGGTGCAGTTTATATTTCATATACAAATGCCGAAATCGATAATTGTACCTTTGATTCAAATGGCGTCAGCGTTATTGAAGGATATCCGACACATGGCGGTGCAATATACTGTGATATGGGCACACTAAATATAAATGATTCTAAATTTTTTAATAATGTTGCAAGTGCAGGAAGCGCAATATATGCATACGATACATCATACAGCATCAAAAATTCAATATTTGAAAACAATACAAACCCAATCTACACTGTTTTCGATAAAGAATCTGTTTTAGAAAACAATACCTGTTTTAATGACGATAATGTCTCAACAAACAACACATATTATGAAACAATAATGATTGGACAAGGCATGCAATTGGTATTGCTTAACAATACTATCAATACCACTATCATTCCAGATAAATTTGATTTACGTGATTACGGATGGGTTTCATCCGTTAAAAATCAAGCAGGAATGGGTGCATGCTGGACATTCGGAATGACCGGTACCCTGGAATCAGCATTGCTTAAAGCTGCAAACATCACAACTGATTTTTCAGAAAACAACATGCAGAATACCATGCTGAAATATTCAATTTATGGATGCTCTTTGATAATGGAAGGTGGAATGAACTGTATTTCCACAGGTTATTTGCTGAGCTGGCTTGGAGCATTCACGCAGGATGCGGATATCTATGATGAAATGGGAAAACTCTCACCTGTAATCACAACCCTGAATGATATCCATGTTCAGGATGTGATGTTTACACCTAACAATGAAATACCAAATGGCACGCAGCTCAAATTGGCAATCATGAAATACGGTTCCATAGACGTGGGCTTTTTCGGGCAAGCCACAACTAATGAGGTAAATCCTTATTATAATCCTGAAACCTATGCACATTATGTTAATGAATCTATAGAACCAAGTCATGCGGTTTCAATTATAGGATGGGACGATAATTTTAATGCAAGCAACTTCTTAATCACACCTCCTGGCGACGGTGCATGGATTGTCAAAAACAGTTACGGTACCAACTGGGGAGACAATGGATTTTTCTACATTTCATATTATGATAAGACATTACTGAACTCTAAAGACGTGTCAAATTATGCTACTTCGATAATAATTGAAAATACCGAACCATACAATAAAAACTACCAATATAATCTTATATGGGGAGGCGATTTTAAATCAGGCAATCAAAATGTAAGTTATAAGAGTGAATTTGAAGCATTGGATGATGATTTGATCGCAGCTGTCGGAACATACTTTGATAAGGAAGGCATGAATTATACGGTCGAGATTTATGTAAATGACGAATTAAAATTGACTCAAACTGGAGTGTCACCATACTTCGGTTACCGCACAATCAAGTTAAATGAATACATACCAATCAAGAAAGGAGATGTTTTCAAAGCAGTAATAACTTCAAATGCTGCACCAACCGTTAACTTAACATATGTCAGGTCACATTATGCTCAAAATGTCTCATTCATATCCTTCGACGGAAAAAACTGGGAAGATACCTATGATTTAGGTTATATTGCATGTTTAAAAGTTTACACTGTTGCTTTACCTATTTACACCCAAGATTTGGTTAAAATCTATAAAAATGATTCCAAATTTGAGGCAGATATCGGTGTTGCTAATGAAACTGTAATCTTTGAAATCAATGGCGGAAATTACACTAGAGTTAGTGATGAAAATGGAACTGCTTCCATAGCTATTAACTTAGAACCTGGCAACTACACCATTAAAACAACATTCAACGGCACAACAGTTGAAAATACCATTACAGTATTGCCAACATTAATTGCTGAAAACCTGGTTAAATACTTTAAAAATGAATCACAGTTCTATATTTCATTAATTAATGGTGAAAGTATTCCTGTAGCAGGACAAAACATTACCATGAACATCAACGGTGTGTTCTATAATCGTGTAACCAATGAAAACGGTACTGCTCGTTTGAACATCAACTTGAACCCTGGTGAGTACATTTTGACTGCTATTGATCCGTTGACTGGCCTTCAGATGTCCTATAACATAACTGTTTTATCCACATTGGAAGCTGAGGATTTGGAAATGAAATATAAAGACGGCTCAACATTCAACGTAACCGTTCTGGATGGTCAAGGAAATCCATTGGCTGGAGTTTCAGTAACCTTCAACATCAACGGGGTCTTCTACAACCGCACAACCGATTCTGCAGGAATTGCCAGATTAAACATCAACCTGATGGTCGGCGAATATATCATCACTTCAGAGTATGATAACTTGAAAATTTCAAATACAATAACTATTAAGGATTAATTTATTTAATCCTTTTAATTCTTTTTTTTAATAACTTGACACTCCATTAACCGCTGAAATCCAAATATAAATACTTAAATAGTGATTTTTTACATAAATTTATATTGTGATAATTATGAAGGTCTTAAAGATTAT
>NZ_FMXB01000016.1:0-41890 GCF_900103415.1 Methanobrevibacter millerae | reverse complement strand
GGGGCAGTCTGCGCAGCAGACGACATTTCCGATGAGATTATAAGTGATGACGGTCAGGAAGACATGTATATGGTGGATGAAGCTTCATTCACCGATTTGACTGATGAAATAAATAATACTGGCACGACTTTGGATTTAACCAAGGACTATGCCTTCAACAATGCGACTGATGACAGTAATGGTATTGTTATTGCTAAGGATAATTTTGTCCTTAACGGTAACGGCCGCACAATAGATGGAAACAATCAATCAAGACTATTCACCATTAACGGAAATAACATAACATTAAATGATTTGATTTTAATCAACGGTAATTCCGCAAATTGTGGTGGAATACGTGCTGTTGGAACACTAACATTAAATAATGTTACCTTCATTAGCAATCATGCAAACAAAGAGGGGGGAGCTTTAGGAATTAGGGAAGGTGCATTTATTATTTCTAATTGTATATTTATTGATAATTTTGCCGAAAGTGGTTCATCCATTGTTGCTGAGAGTAGTGAAGTGAAACTTTACAATTCAAGTTTTACCTCAAAAAATTCCGCTAAAGGTTCCCAAATTGACTTTTCACATGCTGAAGTTTATATAGAAAACACTACTTTTACCAATATTACTGCATCTTATGCACCGGCGATATATATTAAATATGCTAAAAAAGCTTCAATAGTCAATTCCAAATTCATTGATTTGAAAGCCAATATTACTGCAGGTGCAATTGCTACTAAATCCGGCGGAGAAATATATATTGAAAATTGTGAATTCGAAAATGTTACTTCTTCTAAAAATGGAGGTGCCATTTTTGCTGATGTTGCTGGAGATAAGGAATATGCAGGTAATGTGACCATAATCGGTACCAAATTTAAGGACACCTATTCTGAATTTGGTGGAGCATATGTCCAATTGAGCGGAGATTTCGTGTTAAAGAATACTGAATTCATAAACTCTCATGCTGAATATAATGGAGGTGTGATTTACCTTTCATATACAAATACTGAAATCAATAATTGTACCTTTGATTCAAATGGAGTCAGCATTATTGAAGGATATCTGACATATGGCGGTGCAATATTCTCTGATAAGAGCACACTAAATATAAATGATTCTAAATTTTTCAATAATGGGGCAAGTGCAGGAAGCGCAATATATGCATACGATACATCATACAACATCAGAAATTCAACATTTGAAAACAATACGAACCCTATCTACACTGTTTTCGATGGAGAATCTGTTTTAGAAAACAATGATTATGTTAATGACGGTAATCTCTCACTAAACAACACATATTATGAAACAATAATAATTGGACAAGGCATGCAATTGGTATTGCTTAACAATACCATCAATATCACTGACATTCCAGATAAATTTGATTTACGTGATTATGGATGGGTTTCATCCGTTAAAAATCAGGGTTGGATGGGTGCCTGCTGGACATTCGGAATGATTGGTACCTTGGAATCAGCATTACTGAAAGCTGCAAACATCACAACTGATTTTTCAGAAAATAACATGCAGAATACCATGATCCAATATTCAATTTACGGTTGCGGCGGAACAGGAGAATTTGGAGCCAACATTCTTTCCACAGCTTATTTGTTAAGCTGGCTTGGAGCATTCACACAGGATGCGGATACCTATGATGAAGTTGGAAAAATTTCACCTGTAATCACAACCCTGAATGATGTCCATGTTCAGGATGTGATGTTTACACCGAACATTGAGATACCAAACGGCACACAGCTCAAATTGGCAATCATGAAATACGGTTCCATAGATGTGTCCTTTTTCGGTCAATCAACATATGATGAAGTAAATCCTTATTATAATCCAGAAACCCATGCACAATATGTCGACACGCCTGAAGGTCCAAATCATGATGTTTCAATTGTAGGATGGGATGATAATTATAATGCAAGCAACTTCCTAATCACGCCTCCGGGCAACGGCGCATGGATTGTAAAAAACAGTTATAGTACAGAATGGGGAGACAATGGATTCCTCTATGTTTCATATTACGATAAGACATTAATGAATTCTAAAGACGTGTCAAATTATGCCACTTCAATAATTATTGAAAATACCGAACCATACAATAAAAACTATCAATATAGTCTCATGTGGGGAACAGAGTTCAAATCCGGCAATCAAAATGTAAGTTATATGAATGTATTTGAAGCATTGGACGATGATTTGATTGCGGCTGTCGGAACATACTTCAATAAGGAAGGCAACGATTATACGGTTGAAATTTATGTAAACGACGAATTGAAACTGACTCAAACCGGGGTGTCACCATACTACGGTTACCACACAATCAAGTTAAATGAATACATACCAATTAAAGAAGGTGATGTTTTCAAAGCAGCAATAACTTCAAATGTCGCACCAACCGTTAACTTAACTGATGTCAGGCCACATTACACTCAAAATCTCTCATTCATATCCTTCGACGGAGAATCTATGAAAGATACCTATGACTCAGGTTATATTGTATGTCTAAAAGTCTACACTGTTGCGGATTCAAACAAAAACAATACATTTACGGAATTGGAAAGACTCATTAATGCGGCAGGACAATATCTGACTCTGGACGACGATTATTCATTCTACAATGAAACCGATAATAATACTGGAGTTTTAATCAACAAGGATAATTTTGTCCTTAACGGTAACGGCCACATACTTGACGCAAAAAACCTATCAAGAATATTCAACATTACAGCAAACAACGTTACATTAAAGGATTTGGTTTTAATCAACGGTAATGCTCAAAAAGGCGGAGCGATATATGCCACCGGTTCATCATTAATATTTGACAATTTTACTTTCATTAACAATAATGGAAGTATCGGTGGAGCCATAGGGCTTTACGGGGATTCAACTCTTGTCTGTAACAATTCAAAATTCATTGACAATGCCGGTGAGAGAGGCGCAATATTTGTTCAGAAAGGTGAGCTGGACCTTTACAATGCATACTTAACTTCACAAAGATTTGCCAAAGCAGGTCAAATTTACGGTCACACCGGTTCATCTGTTTATATAGATAATGCTACTTTTGAAAATATTATTACAGACTATTCACCGGCAGTATATCTTACGGGTGCTAAAGCCAGAATATTGAATTCCAAATTTAATAATCTGAAAGCCAATAAGAGTGCAGGTGCAGTGAGCCTTAGGGATGGCGGTGAACTCTATATTGAAAATTGTGAATTCATAAACACTACCTCCTCTAAAAATGCGGGAGCCGTTTATGTGGACATCGCAGGATCAGCTCTTTCCGAAGGTAATGTGACCATACTTGACAGCGTATTTAAGGACACATATTCCGAATTTGGTGGAGCATATATCCAATTGGCAGGAAAATTCTGGCTAAACAATACCCAATTCATAAACACTCACGCCAAATATTATGGAGGAGCAATTTATCTTTCATTTGTAGACAGCGCAATCAGCAATTGTACTTTCGATTCAGATGGCGTTGAATTGATTGATGATTATCCAACCTACGGTGGAGCAATATACAGTGATATCAGTACATTAAACATAACCGATTCCAGATTTATAAATAACCTCGCAGCCGACGGTAATGCAATATATGCATACGATACGTCATATAACATTAAGAACACATTATTTGAAAACAATACAAATGCCATTTATTCTGTTTTCGATAAGGAATGCAGTTTAGAAAACAATACTCTTGTAAATGACGACATCTCAACCAACAATACGTATTATCTGACGGTAGTGGTTGGAGAAGGCATTGAATTAACATTGCATAACAATACCATTAATGTTGCTGCTCTTCCATCCAAATTTGATTTACGTGACTGGGGATGGGTGTCAACAGTCAGAGACCAGGGATGGATGAATGCTTGCTGGACATTTGGAATGACGGGTAGCCTGGAATCAGCATTGCTGAAAGCTACAGATGTTAAATATGATACTTCAATGAATAACATGAAACTCGTGATGAAATATTCACCTTACGGTATTTACGAAGTATTTGAAGGAGGATACAATCTTGCTTCCGTAAGTTACCTGTTAAGCTGGCTTGGAGCAATCCCATATGATGCAGATACCTATGACGAACTCGGTAAAATTACAGCAGTAAACTTAACAGGTCCAAACATCCATGTTCAAGACCTCATATTCGTACCTAATAATGAAATCCCTAACGGTACAGAAATTAAAAAAGCTGTTTTGAAATACGGTTCTCTGGACGTGTCTTATTTCGGACAATCCTCATATGATGAGGAATCCCCTTATTATAATGAAGAAACATATGCACAATATGTAAATGTGCCTGAAAGTGCAAACCATGAAGTTGCCATTATTGGATGGGACGACAATTTCCCAAAAGAAAAATTCCTGGTTACTCCTCCTGGAGATGGCGCATGGATTATTAAAAACAGCTGGGGTCCTGATTTCGGAGACCACGGTTGCATGTATGTTTCATATTATGACCAGTCACTCCTCGCATATACTCCTGGAATGATTGCAAACTATGCTGCTGTACCGATAATTGAAAATACCGTTCCGTACAATAAAAATTATCAATATGATTTGGTATGGATTTCCAATTCTGAAGCGGGAAATGGAACTATAAGTTATATGAATGTCTTTGAAGCACTGGAAACCGATGCAATTGCAGCTGTCGGAACATACTTCAATGGAAGCGGTATCAATTATACCGTTGAAATCTATGTAAATGATGTGTTAAAATTAACTCAGGAAGGAGTATCTCCATATCTGGGTTACCACACAATCAAACTGGATGAGTACATTCCAATCAAAGCAGGAGATATCTTCAAAGCAAAAATAACTTCAAATTGGGTGCCATACATCCTCTTGGATGATACTAGAGTCCATTTCACTAATGGCATGTCATATGTCTGTAAGGATGGGGAAACATGGGAAGACGCTTATGACTTAGGTTATATCGCATCTCTGAAAGTCTACACTGTTGCTATACCGTTCTACACTGAAGATCTGGTAAAAATCTATAAAAACGATTCCAAATTTGAGGCTAATATCGGTGTTGCCAACCAAACCGTTACGTTTGAGGTTAATGGCGGAACCTATAACAGAACCAGTGATGAAAACGGAACTGCCAGAATAGCTATTAACTTAAACCCTGGCGAATACACGATAAAAACTACATTCAACGGCACGACTGTTGAAAATAGCATTACTGTATTGCCTACATTAATTGCTGACAATCTGGTTAAATACTTCAGGAACGCTTCACAGTTCTACGTTACATTAATTGATGGTCAAGGTAATCCTGTAGCAGGACAAAACGTTACCATGAACATCAACGGTGTGTTCTACACCAGAGTGACCAATGAAAACGGTACTGCTCGCTTGAACATCAACCTGAACCCTGGCGAGTACATCCTGACAGCTATTGATCCTTTAACTGGTCTTCAGATGTCCTATAACATCACGGTTTTATCCATATTGGAAGCTGATGATTTGGAAATGAACTACAAGGACGGCTCAACATTCAACGTAACCGTTCTGGATGGTCAAGGCAATCCATTGGCTGGAGTTTCAGTAACTTTCAACATCAACGGTGTGTTCTACAACCGTACAACAGATTCCAACGGAATAGCCAGATTAAACATCAACCTGATGGCTGGCGAGTACATCATTACTTCCGAGTATGATGACTTAAAAATTTCAAATACAATAACAATCAAGGGTTAATTAATTTTAATCCTTTCTTTTTCTTTTTTTAATAATTTAATACATATTAATCACTGAAATCCAAATATAAATACTTAAATACTGATTTTTTACATAAATTTATATTGTGATAATTATGAAGGTCTTAAAGATTATAATCGTCATGCTTATTTTAATCATATCGGTGGGGGCTGTTTGTGCAGCAGACGACATTTCCGAGGAGATTATAAGTAATGATGCTCAGGAAGACATATATATGGTGGATGAAGCTTCATTCACAGATTTGGCCGATGAAATAGAAAATGCGGGCATGACTTTGGATTTAACCAGGGACTATGCCTTCAACAATGCAACTGACAACAATACTGGAATTGTTATTGCTAAGGATAATTTTGTCCTTAACGGTAACGGCCGCACAATTGACGCAAAAAACCAATCAAGAATATTCAACATCACTGCAAACAACGTAACATTAAGCAATTTAGTTTTAACCGGAGGTAATGCTGAAAAAGGCGGAGCAATCTATGCTGCCGGATCATTAATATTAAACAATGTTACTTTCTCTGACAATTATGCATCTAAACAAGGTGGAGCTGTAGGGCTTTACGGGGATGTAACCCTTAACTGTAATGATTCTCTTTTCATTGACAATTATGCCGATGCAGGTTCATCAATATTTGTTGAGAAAGGTAAACTAAACATTTACAATAGTGATTTAAGTTCAAATGTCTTCAATAGGTATTCACAAATTGTTGCTTTTAAAAATTCCATAATCTACGTTGAAAACGTTACTTTTAGTAATAGTAGCTCTTCTTATGCTGCTGCATTATTCTTTAAAAATGTTAAATCAGCAACAATCAGGAATTCCAAATTCATTAATTTAAACGCCAATTTGACTGCCGGTGCTGTAGGTCTTAGAAATGGTGGTGAATTATATATTGAAAACTGTGAATTTACAAACACTACTTCCACCAACAATGGCGGAGCAGTTTTTGCAGATATTATCGGGGAAGATGAATCAGATGGCAATGTAACATTAATTGACAGCGTATTTAGGGACACATATTCAGGATTTGGCGGAGCATATGTCCAGTTAGGCGGAAAATTTTTGCTAAGCAATTCCGAGTTCATTAACAGTCACGCCACCTTCAATGGGGGTGCAGTATATCTTTCATACACAGACACTGAAATCAATAATTGTAATTTCACTTCAAATGGTGTTAAATTGAATGACCAGGATTATCCGACCTATGGCGGTGCAGTATTCTTTGACATGAGTACAATAAGTATTAATCATGTTAACTTTATCAATAACACTGCAAGTGCAGGAAGCGCAGTCTATGCATATGATACATCATATGACATTAAGAATTCCCTATTTGAAAACAATATAAATCCTATCTACACCTTTTTCGATGGAGAATCCAATATAAGCGAAAACAACACTTTCATCAATGATGATAATATCTCAACCAACAATACGTATTTTGCAACAATAATGGGTACTCCGGGTCTGCAATTGACATTGCTTAACAATAGCATTAATGTTAACACTCTTCCGTCCAGATTCGATTTACGTGATTGGGGATGGGTGTCTCCAGTTAAAAATCAAGGATGGATCGGTGCCTGCTGGACATTCGGAATGACAAGTGCTTTAGAATCATCATTATTAAAAGCTACAGGCATTCTCTCTGATCTTTCAGAAAACAGCATGCGAAACGCCCTGCTAAAATATTCAGTTTGGGGGTCTAAAGACCTTTATGAGGGAGCATATAATGCAGCTGCTGCAGCTTATCTGGTAAGCTGGCTTGGTGCATTCATAGAAGATGCAAATCCGTTTGATGAAATGGGAAAGATTTCACCGCATATCTCAACTTTGCAGGATGTTCATGTTCAGGATGTGATGTTCGTTCCTAATGAAGTCCCTAACGGTACACAAATGAAAGAGGCTATAATCAAATATGGCGCTTTGGATGTGGGTTATTTCGGACAGTCCACATTTGACCAGGCAAATCCTTACTTCAATCCAGAAACCAATGCACAGTACGTTAATGTGTCCACACCATCAAATCATGAAGTTTCAGTTGTTGGATGGGATGACAATTATCCGAAAGAAAACTTCCTGATTACGCCTCCGGGCGATGGCGCATGGATTATCAAAAACAGCTGGGGATCTGGCTGGGGAGACAATGGATACCTCTACGTTTCATATTATGATAAATCCTTTGTTGCATCCGGTTCATTAACTGAATATGCGACTGCAATAATATTTGAGAATACTGTGCCGTATAATAAGAACTATCAATATGATATTGCCTGGGCAGGCTCTTTTCTGCAGGGTGAAGGAAATAGGGGTTATTTCAATCAGTATGAAGCACAAGACAATGATGCGATTGCAGCTGTTGGAACATACTTCAATAAGGCCAATGTCAATTATACGGTTGAAATTTATGTAAACGACGAATTGAAATTAACTCAGGAGGGTGTGTCTCCATATTGCGGTTACCACACAATCAAATTAGACAGTTACATACCAATCAAAAAAGGGGATGTTTTCAAAGCTAAAATACTTTCAAATACCATTCCTTTCATTGCAATAGCTGATGAGAGAGTACATTATACTCAAAATCTTTCTTTCATATCTCTTGATGGTGTAAATTGGGGTGATGCATATGATGATGGAATATTGGCTTGTTTAAAAGTCTACACTGTGGATTTACCTATCTACACTCAGGATTTGGTAAAAATCTATAAAAACGATTCCAAATTTGAGGCTAATATCGGCGTTGCCAACCAAACCGTTACGTTTGAAATCAATGGTGGAACATATAACAGAATCAGTGATGAAAACGGAACTGCTTCAATAGCCATTAACTTAAATCCGGGCAACTACACGATAAAAACCACTTTCAACGGCACGACAGTTGAAAATACTATTACTGTATTGCCTACGTTAATTGCTGAAAACCTGGTTAAATACTTCAGAAACGCCTCTCAGTTCTACGTTACATTAATTGACGGTCAAGGTAATCCTGTGGCTGGCAAGAACATTACCATGAACATCAACGGCGTATTTTACACCAGAGTGACCAACGAAAACGGTACTGCTCGCTTGAACATCAACCTGAACCCTGGCGAGTACATCCTAACGGCTTTAGATCCGTTAACGGGCCTTCAGATGTCATACAACATCACGGTATTGCCAACTTTGGAAGCTGAGGATTTGGAAATGACCTACAAGGATGGTTCAACATTTAATGTTACTGTCTTAGATGGTCAGGGTAATCCGTTGGCTGGAGTTTCAGTAACTTTCAATATCAATGGTGTGTTCTATAACCGCACTACAGATTCCAACGGAATAGCAAGGTTAAACATTAACCTAATGGCCGGCGAGTACATCATCACTTCAGAGTATGATGACTTAAGAATTTCAAACACAATTACAATAAAGGATTAATTAATCCTTTTTTTCTTTTTTCTTATTTTTAATTAAATCTTCAAGTCTATCAAATTGATTATCGGCACGTCTCATTACCATTGAAACCGCTAAAGTGGCTGTACCGACACCGGATAAAATAAATCCTCCCCATGCCAATAATAATGAGTCAAGTTTCCCAGCCATTGTCTTTCCTGAAACTTCAAAACTGTTGCTTGTAAATGCATTTGAAACTATAGTGATTGAATCCATAGGGGAAACCTCTTCAACCAGAATAGTAAATAAAAAACTAACCAATATTATTGAAAATAACAGTATTATCGTTATTCCCAAATCGTGATTTTCAGTATATTGCACGAATTTGCGATAGTAAACTTTGATGAAATATAAGTATGCAAAAATATGCAATATATCGTGCCACCCGATTGTAGTCCCAAACAATATTATATTTATGGAACCAAACGGAATTAATAAAAATAATAATATTTTATCTTTAAGTTGATCCTTGCCCATGGTGACAGCAAGATATAATGAAATAATGGTATCCAAAATGGATATGAAGTATAGGCCGTCATTCCAATCGAATATCAGATACAGAATTATCACAACAAAAATCAATATCATTATCAGGAAAAAAACTTGTTTTAAAGAGGATATTTCTTCAGATGGCAGATATTCTAAAGGATTTAAAAACCTTGAATTTTTAAAACCGTTCATTAATTTATCGCTATTAGCAATACGTTTGGCAATATAATAAAGAAGGGCAAAAAATGCTATTGCGACCAAAAACTGTAAAATATAGAATAATATTGCCTCGTCCATTATTCATCATCCCCTTCAATCAATTTCTCTAATTCGGCAAATCTCTTATTGAAACGTTTATTTAAAATTGTTGCTGTTAATGTTGCGGCACCTACTCCGGAAATCACATATCCTCCCCAAACCAACAATAAGCTATTGAGTTTGCCTGAAATGGAATGACCGAAAACGCCATATCCGTTACCTGTAAATTCATTAGAAATCATCAGAAGTGAGTCTAAAGCAGTGACGCCTTCTGCATATTGGGTTATAAAAAAACTACTGAAAATTATTACAAATAATAATATTATCGTTATTCCCAGACCGTTTGAATTGGTGTATTCCATGAATTTGTCGAAATTAACTTTTGCAAAGTATGCTAAAGCTATAATGTGAATTATCTCCAAACAAAGTATTAAACCAAGATCAAATGGCACATATGACATGGACTCGAATGGAATTAATATGAGCAATATGAACTTGTTTTTTGCAGAACTCTTGTCTAACATGATTGCGAAATATAGTGAAAGTGCAATATCAAATATCGCGAAATAAAAGTTATATTCCATCTCAAAACCTACGAAACAATAGAAAATATCTACAATACACAAGGCCATCAAAATTAAATAAAAAATCTGTTTTAAACTATGAACTTCATCTTCAGGCAACAATTCATTCATATTTATGGAATTAAAATATTTATTTTTTAATATTTTATGTATAAATCCGCCTAAAAAGGTTAAAACTAAAAAAACAGTAATTATAATAGCAAATTGAATCAACGTTTCAGCCCATATTTCCACAAATCTTCACCAATTAATTGTATATAATTGATTATTATTAATATTTTAGGAAAAATAATTATTTGTTTAAAAGGATTGTGGATAATAAAAAAAAGAAAAAAAGAATTGGTTTAATTATGCGTCAGAGTATAATAAACCAATAGCTCTATTGTAGAAGAATATAAAGTAAACTGAGAAAATACCTAATAAAACACTGCCGATAGTACTGTTCAGTTTATATAAGTATGCAATGATAATTGCAACGACTATTAAAATAATAGCAATAACAATAACAGTACCTATGATTTTACCGATACCTACTCTGGAAATGTCTCCCATAGCTTCTCCAATAGCTAAAGCGTCACCTAAACTGTCTGATTTTGCTAATCTACATTTAGCCATAAAGTTAGCTAAAGCAAATACGATAATTAAGATTATGCTGATTATGGTAAGTATCCAGTCTCTGAGGAAAAGACCTAAAACTAAAATGATAATTGCAGGAATAATGTAGTAAACAATGTTAACAACAATTAATTTAACAGCGTTTGAGATTTGTCTTCCAATGTCTATTCCAGGACCGTCAGCCCTTCTTTCAATACCATATTTTACAATGTCTAATCCGTATCCGTCAATCAATAACAATACAAGGACAAAAACAATGATTCCAACAATACTTAGTCCACCAAATGCATATGCACCTAAACCTTTTGAGGTGTATGTAGCTGCAAGACTGAGTACTGCTGCACCACCGATGAATGCGGCGATGATAGCTAGAATTACATACAATACTAATGCTTTAATATTTTTAAATGGATATGCTATTGCATCTCCAATAATTTCACCTATACTCATAAAATTTCACCTTTCTTTGATTTATATTAATAAAACTCAACTTTTGAGTATTAATACTTTTATTACTAATTAAATATAAACCTTTTGATAAAATTTTGATTTATTTTAGTTGAAAAGTGGAAAATATATGATTTATGTGCATGATTTATTAAAGAATTTTTTTAAAAGATTTTGATATGAATCAAATAAAAATTTGGTGAATAAAATTCTCTTTTAATCTAAAATTCTTGCTTTTTTGTTTAGTAATATCATTACACTTTTTCCAACTTTAAATGCGGATGATTTGGTTATAAGGTGTAAATACGGATTAAAATTCAATATAACAGTTTTGGATTGTCAAGAAAAACCTTTAACTGATGTGATGTATGTTTCAACAGAATATTTCAGTGAAATTAATCTTTAATTAATTTTCTATGGTAGGTCAGTATTAACATTATGAATTAAAAAAAAATAAATAATTATTTAAAAAGCAAGTGAGATAAATATTTAATGTCTTTAATATAAAAAATATTTGATTAAAGGTTAATAATTGGGACTGCAACATTCCCGTAGATTATTTCTCCTGTATCAGCAGTCAGCATGGCTGATGATAGAAATAAAAAATGTTGTTAATGTTGATGGCAATTAACATGTTTATATGAAACTGTCATTGATAAGGAAATATTTTAGGTGATTTAAAATGGAATATGAAATAAGTGGAGGTTCTTTTCCTATTGTAATCTGCACATTACGAAAGGGCGAAACAATGAAAAATGAAACTGGCGCAATGGCATTCATGACATCAGGCATGAATATGGATACCAATACCGGCGGTGGCTTATTGAAAGGAATTGGAAGAGCATTGGCCGGAGATACAGTATTTTTAAATTTCTTTACTGCAGAATCTGACGGAGAACAAATTGGATTTTCATCATGCACTCCAGGAAAAATCATGCCTATAAGACTGGATGGATCAAATACAATTATCGGTCAGAAAAATGCCTTTTTAGCAGCTGAAGAAAGTGTCGAGGTTGACATATACTTTAGAAATAAGCTTGGAACCGGAATATTTGGTGGTGAAGGTTTTATTCTTCAAAAATTCACCGGAAACGGCATGGTATTTTTAGAAATTGATGGAGAGGTCATTGAAAAGGACTTGGCACCTGGAGAAAAAATATTAGTTGATCCGGGTCACATTGCTGCAATGGAAGAAAGCGTTGAATTTGACATTGAAAGAGTTAAAGGAGCTAAAAATATATTATTCGGAGAAGGATTGTTCTTCTCAAGATTAACCGGACCGGGCAAAGTATGGATTCAAACAATGCCGATATCCAAATTGGCTCAATCAATAATTCCATTCTTACCAGAACGATCTGACTAATTAAAATGAGTTTATGGGGGTTTCCCCTAAATAATTTTTTCTTTTTTTTTTGAAATATACTATATGTTCTTTATTTTATGATGTTTAAAAAGTTAATTATTGTGCAAAATAAAGGTTGATTGCAAATATCCTGAAAGATCCCGTTTAAACGAAGCACAATTTTTGATTGCTGATAAATGCGAGTGATTTCCAAAAACTAATCGGAAATTGGTTGTGAAAAAAACTGAAAAATAAAAACATTACCTACATGACATCCAAAAAATTCATGAAAAATTAAATGTATACTTCATTTAAACAAAAAACCAATTAATTAAAAACAACAATCATATTCTAAAACACAAAATAATCAACCATTCTTTTAATTAGAATGCAGTCAAAAAAATATCTGTTTTTTTAAAATATTGTCGAAGTGTAATTTCGGCTGTAAATGTGTGCCCCAAGCCTCAAATGGCCAAGCCAATATTTCAAAATCATATCTAAAAATTGAATTATTGGGTATACTCAATTCATGTTTTTCATGTTTTTCAAAAAATGTTCATGAAAAACGTGTGAAATAGTTGCAATACTTATTGATTTTTCATCACTAATCCGTTTCATTTATATCTATTCGTCTGGATTTGGAAAATGGAATTGCGCTTTGCCGGCGGTGTCGCAAGAAGTATCATGCCTTTAATGATCTGGTGAATGGCAGTCAGTTACTTTGTTGAAATTTTTCAAGGATTTCAGGTTTTAGTGATATCGATACATGTTTCTTTAAATAGAATGAAATTGTAGTGAACTGGCTTAAGATATGCAAAATATTACTTTGCAAATGCTCTCTCTAATCTTTTATATACATTATAAATCTACTTATTATTATAGCAATTTTAGATATGCGGGAGCTTGAATATGAATAATGATGTTGTAAAAACATTATTATATGTCAGTGAAGACGGAGCAGTAGCCATAAATGTAATTATTGATTTGGAAAATGACATTATGTGGACTACACAAAAAACCATGGCTGAATTATTCGGTAAAAATATCAAAACCATAAGTAAACATTTAACTAATATTTTTGAGTCTGGAGAATTGGTAAAATCAGAAGTTACCTTCAATCCGAACGATTCCACTAATGGTGGAATCGTTATTATTAGCCCTGATGCGAAAACACAACCAATATTATACAATCTGGATGCCATAATCTCAGTTGGTTATCGCGTAAACAGTAAACAGGCAACACACTTTCGTAAATGGGCGACAAGTGTGCTTAGAGAATATATTGTAAAAGGTTTTGCATTGGATGACGAATTATTGAAAAAAGGCAGCAGATTTGGAAAAGATTACTTTGACCATTTGCTTTCCAGAATTCGAGAAATACGTGCTTCAGAGAGAAGATTAATCAAAAAATTACAGATTTATATGCAACAAGTGCCGATTACAATGGGGATGCCGATGAAACAAAAGATTTCTTTGCCGCAGTACAGAACATGTTACTGTTCGCTATAACCGGTCAAACTGCCGCTGAAATCATAAAATCTCGCAGGACAAAAATAAACTTAACATGGGATTGACAACATGGGATGCACCTCATGGAAAAATTTTACAAGCAGATGTGGTAATTTCAAAAAACTATTTAAACGAGATGGAATTGGATTCATTGAATACGCTGGTTGATGGTTTTTTAACATTGGCAGAAACAAGAGCAAATTCTCAAAAACCAAGATTCATGAAAGACCGGAAATCATTACTTAACGGATATCTTGAATTAAGCCAATTGCCTTTATTGGAAGGAAAGGGTAAAGTTTCATCTATTGAAGCTAAAACTCATGCAATAATGAATATAAAGAATTTAGAGTAACACAAGATAGAAATTATGAATCTGATTTTGATAATCTAATTAAATCCATTAAACGGTTGGAAGGTAAAAAATAAATAAACATGTATTGTGGATTAAGAGAGAATGAATCTCCCTTAAACTCTTCATTTAGGGAAATATTTTAGTATATGTAAAATAGGTGGTTAACTAAAAACCATTCAATAATCTTATTGCATTAGTTAAAAGTATAATAACATATTCAAGCATCTAATGCACTATTATATTATTTACCGAGAGAGGATAAATCTCCTCTGGGCAATAGCAATAATTATGAAGTTTTAAAGACTTCAAAAGTACATTAAGATGTACCATATAAAAATCTGTATATATCTTTTTTGATTTAAAAATTAGGAATTATATGCTTCTAATTAATTAAAAAACTATATGATTAAGCAAATATTAATTTAATGATTGTATTTACTTTAAATAAGAAAACATAGGCGCGGTGGGATTCGAACCCACGTAGCAACTAATGCATAAGACCCTGAATCTTACTCCTTTGACCACTCGGATACACGCCTAAAAGAAATATCTGAAAAAGTAATCTAGGTATTGGACTTTAACTATTATGCATTTTTTAGTATAAATATTTAATCATATTTGACCCATTTATTGTTTGACCAACCGTTCTTATATTCTCAATTTTCACTCGCTTTTTTAATTAATAAAAAGTTTAGTTTCTATAAAACGTATGATAAGTTCGCATGCTTATCTTTTAACACCTCTGAACTCTAGGATACTTTATTTTGTAATAATTAAAAAACTTTTGAAAGCAAATCCAAAACTAATGCTAATTAAATACTTCTAAATGGATATATTCCATTCTTTTCATGACTATTTTGAAGCCAGTAGGTGAGTATTGGGTCAGTAATTTGGTATTTGTCATTTACATATTCAATTAAGTCAAAATCAAGCAGGCGATTCAATGGCCTATTAAGTGATCCGCTAGTAACCTCTAAAGTGTTTGCTATTTCAATTCTCCTTTTAGGGTTTCCAAGTAAAGAAATGATTATTTTTTGTTCTTGAAATGTTAATTTAGACCACATGAATATAAAATGTACTGCAAGATAATCAATCGAATCCTTAAATAACTCAATAATGTTATTTTCTGTTAAGGTTATGTTTTCTGGAAGAATTTTTGCAAATATGTTGATGTAATAAGGTATTCCTCGAGTGCATTTGTAAAATCTTTCAAATCCCCCATCATCCAGCAATATGTTTCTTGGAATTGATTCGATGTATTCCCTTGTTGTTTGTTTTGAAAATGGATGGATTTCAATTGTTAGCATTCTTCCTCCAAATGCACCTTCCTTTCCATTTAAATCATTGATTAAACTGTCTTTCAAACTCATACTTCCACAAAATAGGTATGCAACATTTTTTTGGTTTTGAATGAAACTACGCATATACCATAAAAATTTGTCTACATTGTCTAAATCTTTAATCAATTGGATTTCATCAATGAAAATGAATACTCCTTTTAATTTGTCACTATTGTCTTCGTAAATTTTTTGGGGCAATTCCATTACAAAATCAGCTAATCTTGCATAATTCTCCTCACTTTCAAATACTGGTACTGGAATGTGTTCATAAGATAAAATCTTATCTATCTTGAATTTATTTGTTTTAAAGTATTTTTCTATTTTCTTGTCAAGTGTTCTTAAGCCGAATTCTTTCGAAGCTTTTATTATTGCATCATAGATTATTTTGATTATGCTGCCTCGACTTAGCTTTTTTTGTTGGTATGCATTACTTCTTGACAGATCAATATCTACTACCAGATATTCCTTATCAAATTTATGTTTAATTTTTTTGATGAGTGCTGTCTTTCCTACTCCCCTAATTCCAGTCAATAGTATAGTGGGGGATGAATTGAATTCCGTGGTTCCTAATAGACTTGACAGCATATTAATTTCATCTGCCCTGTTGTAGAATTGTGTTTCAGTTAAATTTGTATCTGTAATGCTTGCAATTTCATCCATGTTTAACCCTCATGTAATGTAATTTGCATTATGTATTGTAACATAATGTAGTTTTAATTATATAATTAATTTTTCATTATATATTGTAATATAATGTATTTTTCATTACATTTAATCTTTATGTTATTGAAATCTTGTTTGATAATACTCATTGTGGATTGTGTAAGAATGTTTCAAAGATTAAGTCAAAATCTCCAATTCTTTGAATATTCTTAACACCAAAATGTTTAGTATCAGGCACAAAGAATTCACCACAGGAATTAATTATTTCAATTGAATAATCAATCATTTTAAAACATTTATTTTTTTATTTTAAAAAATATAATTCAATATTATATTTAATTACAAATTTTATAAGCTTTTTGTTTTAAATAAATACAAAATTATAAAGTTAAAGCAATTTTACAAAAGTAGAGCAATTTGATAAAAGAAATTTTTAAAAATAAGAGAATACTATTGGAAACAATATTATGGGAATATCATATACCCAATCAATAATTAATCTGAAATTTTAGTTTACCAATTTACAAATAATGAACCCATTATTGCCATAAGTATTATTCCAATTATTAAAAATTTTGTTAAACCATTCTTTTCTTTTAATTCGAATGGTAGAATTTTATTTGCTATGTCTGGAGATAATATAAATGAAACAATTAGTAATGAGGAAATAAAGTAGATTAAGTAACATATGTCTAAGTTACTTTCTGCAATACCTGATATAACTTTCATTAATGAAAATCCAATGAGATGGCAACTTATAAGACTTCCAAAAATATAATAAATAGCAGGATGATATCCGATAACATATTCTATTATTATATTTCCATTTTTATCTTCAGTTACTAATTTGTGACTGTTCTCATTTTTATAAACGTTAATTCTTAAAAACATGAAAAATGCAGGGTATAATGCTGCTAAACAAAATCCAATGGCAGAATAGATTCCTCCTTGATGTGAAGCAATTGGATAAATAATAAAAGCAAATGCAATACTTGCAGGAATGAAAAATAAAACTACTCCCTGATAAGATAGGCCTTTATATTCTTCATAAAATAATCCATATTTTCCATCAAGATAATCACGATTATAAACGATAATTGCTGATAATAATGTAAGTATTGTAAAACCGATGATAATATTAATTACAAATGAGGTGCGTAAATCTACGATTAAGAATAACACTAAGGATATAACAAGTCCAATTAGTTCTAAAAAAATAGATCCTGAAATCATATAAGATTTCAATTCATTTTTATCTATAAAGTAGACCAATCCTTACTAATATTTTTAATTAATTCTTCAAGCAAGCACATCACATTTATTAATTGAATTTCGATAAAATATATTTATTTCAGCACATATAATCATTACTAAAAAAAAGGAAACGAAATTATAAAAGATTAATAACAAAAGTAATCCATAAATCAATTATAATTGGAAACATTGCATACACCGTACATTACCAACAAAATTTAATTAATTAGACAAATTATTTTGAAAAAACTACGAACAATTCGTATGAAACTTATAAAAAAGTTTCGACACTCTCATTTTGCAACATAATAATTTTTAGATGCGATAATACTCTCATTAGACCAAATTTCATGAAACTATTTTAATTGCAGATATCTTTAAAAAAAATGATGATTAATCACTATATTCTATCAAACAAACACTCTGTTTTTTCCAATAGCAGTTGTTACAAGTTTTACATTCAGATTTGCCATATCCATCAATTTTCCATTGAGTTAAAAAAGTAGGATCTTTTACAAAGGGTCTTTGCATTGAAATAAAGTCAATATCAGTATTATTTAACAATTCGATGATTTTATCCATATCTGACCTTCCCCCACCTAAAACAACGGGGATGGAAACATTCTTTGCAACTTTATCCGCAAAGCTCACTAACATGTCTTGATTTGATTGACCTTTTCTAAAGTATTGTGGAGATAAGAATTTAGTAATCTGTAAGCTATCTGCACCGTTTTCAGCAAGAATTTTGCAAATTTCCAGAGAATCCTCTTCATCCTGATACAAATTAACCTTACAGTGAACATGCAATCCTGTTGTTTTTTTAATCAATTTAATTATCTCCAAAACCATTCTCACGATTGTAAGTATTTCCACCATAATTGTCACTGCGTGTATTTTCAAAAGGATTCATGACACGTGATAAATAAAAATTATTGCCTATGCATAATTCTATTCCATCAAATCCTGCAAACATTATCTTTTTTGCTGCAACAATATAATCCGCCTGAATTGTCTTTATATCCTCCAAAGTCAAATCATTGACTTCCATCATCTGTTTCCCATTTACATTACAGTTGACAAAGCCTATTTGGGCAAGAATTGGAGTATTATTTTCATGGGCTATGCTGGTAACCTCTTTAAAGTCCCGTATGAATGAAGGAGCATTAATATAATCAGTAAAATCACTGAATCTGTCATGACTATATAATGAAATCAACTCGGAGACTATTACGCCAACATTATTTTTTGATAATTTTTCATATCTGTCAAATACATCCTGAGACAGATTTTTACTGGAATCGTTTTGGGATTCCCACAACCCATTTCTTATTATACGACTGGAAACCTCAAGACTGCCGAATTTAGTGTTGTCAAATATACTTTTCATAGTTACATATTAGATAAAAGGAATATAAAAAGGAGAAAGTAATTCACAAATTACCTAAAATTAACTGATTCAATAATTAATCTCAACTTTTGCTTCCTTAAATTACCCTAATAATGGTAACATGTGCTGGTCTTTGTCCTATAACAATTATTGCATTTCAAACATTTGGATTTACCTTCACCATTGATTTTCCAATTATTTAAAAAATCTTCCTTCGCAACAAAAGGCCTGTACATTGACATGAATTCAATATTAGTACTGTTCAGCAATTCATTCATATGAATCATATCATTAAATCCCCCACCAACAATGACAGGAATGTCAACAGAATCTATTAGTTTAGAAGTATAATCTATTAGTTCATCTTCTCCAGATACTTTGTTGGTGAAATACAAAGGTGAAAGAGGTCGTGTTAACTGAAGACTGTCAACTCCAACTTTTTCAAGTAATTTACAAGCTTTAAAACTTTCAGTTGAATTAAATCCATTTTTCCTCTCATCAAAAGTGTTGATTTTGCAGGAAATATGTAAATCCAAGTTATCTTTCATTACTTTAACCAATTCCAAAACCAAACGTGACCTATTAAATAAATTTCCACCATAATTATCTTCCCTTTGATTATAATATGGATTGATGAATTTAGATAGGTAAAAATTATTACCTATTGACAATTGAATCCCGTCAAATCCTGCAAATTGCAACTGTTGAGCTGCAGAAATAATATCTGCCTGTATTTTACGAATATCTTCAACAGTTAAATCATTGACTGAAATATCCAAGTCAATTCCACGGTTGAATTTGATGAATTCAACTTGCCCTAAAATTGCAACCCCATAACTATGGCAAATTTCAGCCAATTTTCTTGCCACAGTCATGAAATTCCGATTGCTCATTTTAAAGGAATGTTCACTAAACTTATCATTAGGATATATTGAATACAGCTCAGAAGTAATTAGACCAACCCCGCTTGAGGCTATTTTTTCATATCTATCATAAATTGCGTTTAAATCATCTTGTTGGGATTCCCATAAACCTGTTCTGATGATTCTGCTGTTAAGTATTAAGTCACCGAATTTACATTTATCAAATATGGATTTCATAAAAAGTAATTAGTAAAAAATAGTATAAAAAGAAATAAGTAATTATAAACTTACCTGATATTGTAAATTTTGCGGTATTCACCCAAAAGTTCTTCAATTTCCACATCATCAGAATTGGAATAATTCAATTCATCAAAATAATACTCAGTGATTTCATATAGTATCCTATTAGCCCTAAGGCCTTTAGGAGTTAAAGCATATTCTGTCTTATTATGGTGCTCATCAACAACTGTCTTGGTGATTAGTTCCTGTTCTTCCATATACTTCAGAGTCTGTGCCAACACATGATTACTGATTGTGGGATTTGCATCCTTAAACTCGTTGAAATGTGTCATTCCCCTGAATATATTTGACATGATACAAAAAATCCATTTCCTGTTAAACAAATCTAAAGTATTTCCAATCGGGCAAATATCATTGCTAATCATATTATCTACCAAGTAATTATACAGTTACTTACTTATTTATTAATTAAATTTTTTAAATATTTCTTTGAGGAATATTATGAAAATTACATACTGGAGCGACTTTGCCTGTCCATACTGTTACATTGGCAATAGCAGATTAAAAAGAGCAATCAATGATTTAAATTTGGATGTTGAATTTGATATCCGTGCTTTTGAGCTTGATCAAAACGCACCAAAGGATGTCAAATCCACTACTGTTGAAAGGTTTGCCATCAAATATGGCCTATCAATTGAAGACGCTAGAAAGCAGGTTGCACAAATTTCAGGGCTTGGCCGTGATGAGGGCATTGATTTTAAATATGAATCAACACTTTACACTAACACCCGTGATGCCCACAGACTGATGAAACTGGCACAGGACAAATATCCTGAAAATGTGGAAAAACTGGCCAGATTACTATTTGATGCTTATTTTGTTGAAAACCTTAAGCTGGCAGATAAGGAAGTGTTACTTAAAATCGCTTTAGATGCAGGTTTGGATGAAAATCAAATAAATGACGTGCTGAACAGTAATTTATACAACAGTCAGGTTGAAGAAGACGAGGATATTGCATTATCCGGAGGAATACATGGTGTTCCATTTTATTTATTTGACAATAAATACTCAATTCCAGGCGCATTATCATATGATGACTTTAAAAGTGTCCTGTCACAAATTGTTGCAGAAAATGAAGTTGATGATGATAAGGACGCAGACAGTTGTGCTGATGGGGTCTGTAAAATATGAAACTTAAATGGTTAGGTCATTCGGCATTTGAATTAACCTCAAATAGAGGATTAAATATTTTAATCGACCCATTCATTCAGGCAAATCCTGTATGCCCTCTAAAAATTAGCGATTTGCATCCTGACATTATCTGCATCACCCACGGCCATGCAGACCACTTCGGAGATGTCATTGAAATATCAAGAAACAATACAAATTTGATTGTTATAACAAATTATGAAATTTCCATATATCTTCAAAGAAAAGGAGTAAATGCCATTGGAATTAACTATGGTGCATCCGTTAAATTTGAGGATGTTGAAATCAGAATGCTTGAAGCCAGACACAGCTCAACATTTGACTTTGAAATTGATACAAAATATGCAGGGAATCCTGGAAGCTTTTTATTGACTTTCGACAACAATTTGAAAGTTTTTCATGCTGGAGATACTGGACTTTTCTCTGATATGAAATTTGTAATTGGAGAAATTTACAAACCGGATATTGCAATATTACCTATTGGAAACATTTTTACAATGGACATCAAAGAAGCATCAATTGCAGCTAGCTGGATTAAACCCAAATTTGTTATTCCAATGCACTACAATACATTTCCTTCAATTGCACAGAACCCTGAGGAATTTGAAAAATTGGTTCCAAACTCTAAAACATTAATTCCAAATGTCATGGAAAGCATTGAATTTTAAAGAGTGTGTTTAACTTACATCATTGCGCAAATAGAATTAAGTTAAAATTAGAAAAAAATACGAACAATTCGTATAAAACAAAACCTAAAATCTTCTCGTTCGCCACATATCTAGTTTTCTTTTCTTCTCCTGTTCGGTGTCCGTGAAGCTGTACTGGCCTTCGTCGCCGTAGTTTGAAGAGTGAAACATCCTGACGAAATGGCCGCAGGAATCGTCCGGGTCGGTAATGGCTCCGGTCTTTTGACAAATCATTCCATGGGCTGAACCTAAAGGGTGAGCCTGCCAGTATGTGCAGTCTGCGCAGGTATTTTCTCCACCATATCTGATTTCATCATCGTCAAAATCTTCTTCTTCCCAATCATCGTCATCTTCACTGTCTTCGGCGTAATAGTCTTCGTAGGGGTCATTAAGCATGTATCCGCATGCGCTGCAGGTTATGTCGTCGTCAACAGCCGAGCCGCAGTCCGGACATATCACAGCATCTGCAGAGCATCCGCAGTAGGGACAGTCGTCATTAAATTCCTCATCAAACTCTTCGCCGCAGTTTACACATTCCATTTAATCACCTCATTGCGCGTCATACATCGAAAGCAGCCTTTCAACGGTATCGACATCATTAGGACCTTTATCTTTTCTTATGTTTTTAACGACAGGGAACCTTAATGAATAGCCGGTTTCATATTCCGGTGATTCGACGATTTCTGAAAATGCGATTTCCAGAACTATCTTAGGCTCAACAACGATTTCACGGCCTTTCGTTGAAATTTCAAGCTCCTTCATTTTTTTGGTTAAATATTCCAGTGTCGCATCGTCAAGGCCGGTTGCTGCATATGCGACGCTTTTGAACTCGTCATCTTCGTCCCTTAATGCCACAAGATAAGATCCGACGAAATCTCCACGTTTTCCGATTCCGTAGGTTCCTCCTATGATTATCATGTCCAGGGTTTCAGGCTCCGCCTTGTATTTAAGCATTTTCTTTCCTCTGATTCCCGGAATGTATGGTTCTGAAGCGTCCTTAATCATGATTCCTTCGTGATGGGCTGCAATTGATGAGTTGAAAAGCTCCTCTATTTCATCAATGTTTTCAGGCGTGCCGACAAGCATTGTGCTCAGGTTCATTGCATCAACGCTCGTATCGACAATGTTTTCCAATGTCTCTCTTCTTTTCATCAGCGGCTCATCAATCATCGGTTCCTTATAGTATAAAACGTCAAAGAGGTATAATTTTAACGGAACGTTTTCCATTGCCTCTTCCACGTTGTATTTCCTCCGTACTCTATGAAGGATGTTCTGGAAAGGCAGAGGCTTGCCGTCACGTGTAGCTATTACCTCGCCTTCTACGATATAGTCCTCGTGCGGCAGGTACTCGTCAAAGAGCTCAACGATTTCGGGAAGCGCGTGGGTGATGTTTTCAAGCCTTCGGGTGAATATCTTGATTTGCGAACCATTCCTGTGAACCTGCAGGCGTATTCCGTCATATTTGGTTTCACAGATTGCCGTTCCCATTTCCGGTATGATTTCAGTAATTGGAGGTGAAAGCTGTGCAAGCATAGGCTTTACCGGAGTTCCAGGGGTTAAATTAAGTTTGGATAATCCTTCAGCCCCCTCCAGAAGGGCGGTTCTTGCAACGACCGAAAAGTCATTGGTAAGCATCTGCGCCCTCTCGACAATTGCCTTGTCGATATCAAAGGCCTGTGCGATTCCGTCACGAACGACGCCGTCGCCAACGCCGATTCTTAATTCTTCTGTAATCGTACGTGTAAGGTATTTGGCTTCCGTAGCTGAAGCCTGTGACAATAATTCCAATAAGATTGATATTTTACGGTTAGTGGAGCGTGATCCGCTTATCTTGGAGAGTTTCTGCAGGCTTGCGAAAACAAAGTCGATTGTCAGCGGCTGTGAGAAAAAGGTCATCTGGGACTTGTTGGAGTATAATTTAACGCATGCAAGGCCGATATCTCCTTCGTCACGCACGGCATCTTCCACTTTGGCCGGTGTGGTTCCGACAGCTTCAGCAACTGCTCTTTCAACTAATTTGGCGCCGATTCCGATTTCTTCTGAACTCCATGCCGGAAAGACTCCTCCTCTGAGCAATAATCCGACTTTTCCTATTGTATCGGCATCCAGTTTCTTTAAGTATTCGGATATGATTTCAGTCTTTTCCAGACGTTTCGTGGTGGCTTCAAGAGCTGAGTAAACGTCCACTAATTCTTGATATTTCATTAAAAATCGCCTTTTGCTATTTTTACAGCACAATATTCTCCGCACATTGCGCACATTTCATCGTCATCGAGTTCGCATTTGTCCCTGTACTGCCTTGGTTTTGATTTGTCAAAGGCCAGGTTAAACTGGGTTTCCCAGTCGAATTCCCTTCTGGCTATTCCCATCTGGCGCTCCCTTATCCATGCCTGAGGCAGTCCACGTGCAACGTCGGCGGCTTCTGCAGCTATTTTGGAAGCTATGACTCCCTCCTTAACGTCTTCAAGTGAAGGAAGTGAGAGATGCTCTGCAGGGGTAACGTAGCATAAAAAGTTGGCTCCACTGCTTGCTGCTATCGCTCCTCCGATTGCTGAGGTAATGTGGTCGTATCCGGGTGCCAAATCGGTAACCAAAGGTCCCAAAACGTAAAACGGAGCTCCGTAACATATGGTTTTTTGAAGTTCCATATTTGCTTTTATCTGATTTAAAGGCATGTGTCCCGGCCCTTCAACCATAACCTGAACGTCAGCATCCTGAGCCCTTTTTACAAGGCCTCCCAAGTTAACCAGTTCCTGGATTTGCGGAATGTCACTTGCATCGGCAAGACAGCCTGGCCTGAGCCCGTCGCCTAATGACAAGGTAATGTCATACTCGAATGCCAAATCCAAAAGATAATCGTAATTTTCGTATAGTGGGTTTTCCAAATCGTTGTGCTTGATCCATGATGCAAGGAATGTGCCTCCACGGCTTACGATTCCCATCATACGTTTCTGCTTTTCAAGTTTTGAAACCAGGTCTTTTGTAATTCCGCAGTGAAGGGTCATGAAGTCCACTCCTTCCTTGGCCTGATTTTCAATGGCCTTGAACATGTCGTCGGGATCCATCTCTATTATTTCTTTGTTTTTAGCCAGTGTAACAACGCCCGCTTCATAAATAGGCACGGTTCCGATAATGACGTCAACGGCATCCATTATCTTTTGTCTGAATAATTTCAAGTCAGAACCCGTTGACAAATCCATTATGGCGTCAGCACCGTATTCAACGGCCAGCTTTGCCTTATTGATTTCCAAATCCAAATCATCGATTTTTGATGAAGAGCCTATATTTGCATTGATTTTTGTTGTAAGGCCTTCACCTACACCGCAGGCTTTTGCATGGCTGTTAACGTTTTTAGGAATAACAACTTTTCCGTCACTTATCAGTCTGGCCAGTTTATTAACGTCAATATTTTCATTTTTTGCAACCTCTTCCATTTCGGGAGTAATGTTGCCTTTTACTGCTTCGCTTTTTTGAGTCAATATCTTCCCTCATTTAAATTAACTTAATTAGAAATATTATGTTTATCAAAGTATTTAATCATTTTTTGATGAATTTTAAACCAACGGATTTGGGTGCTGTTCGAGGTTTAAAGGATAATTGTTGTCAGTTAACGGTTTTCCAATTTTTTCAAGACGGTTGTCTAAAAATTCCCTTCCCTTTTCTGTAATTGCAAAAATCGGAACTTTTGAGCCTGAATAGTAAAGTTCTCTTTCTTCAGCATATTTCCTGACTTTTTTGGATGCGCAGGCGGTTGTAACGTCAGCATATTCAAATACGTATTCGACATCCTTTTCGCTCGCATTTGTTGCGTGCGCCACCAGAATATAAACGTTAACGTCTTCAGGAACAGGATATTCACGGATTTCCTTAATTATTTCTCCCGGAAGTATTGTTATGGCAATGTTTTTAAATCCTCTTTCAACAGCCATTTCAAGCCCTTTAATTGGTGTCAGTTCTGCAGTTTCGGGATTTACAACATTTTCCACACCGACCTGCTCGATAACTTCCGGAATTGGTGTTGTGCTTACAAGTCCGGATACCCTTCCTCCAACACCCTGAATAAGGTCTCCTTCGGTCATTAATAATGTTCCAACACCGTCGCAGACTCCGACAACGCAGTCAATAAGGCCCAATTCCACGTTTGTTTTAAGGATTTCGGAAATTCCAAAACTCAAGACGTCAGGCATTCTGACTACCCTTTGGGGTGTGCACATTCCGAATTCACGGATTCTCTTGTTGATGTTGAATTCGATGAATTCTCTATTCAACTCCTTTGCATTATCGATTTTGTCATAAATCGGACAGTAATCGACAAGCGTTTCTCCAATATGGGTTATTTCACCATTTTCAATTACCACTTCGGTCTTTCCAACCGCTTCTATAACATGACGGTCCTTTGCCATACTCTCACCTTTAAACTAATATTTCATTTTAATTGTAATTAACTTTCGCTTTTTGACAGTATTGCAAGTGCTATAATTGCCAAAATCATACCAAAAAACATTAATGGCGTTGGAATTTCACTGTAAACGATGATGCCGTAGACTAATGCTGATAATGGCTCGGCGCCTGATGTCAGAATTGAGGCGCTTCCCGAATCGATGTGGTTAAGGGAAAGCGTTAAAAGGACATATGGCATTGCAAAGCAGAATAGTGAATGCAGAATAAGAAATACGATATTTGGCCCAACGTTCAGGTTAATGAAGGTGCTTATCTGGGTGAAGCTCGTAACCGGCAGCAGAACAATCGTAATTATAATTAATGAGTAAAAAAGTATTGTATATGTTTCTATTCCTTCTTCAAGGCATTTCTTGGATGCAACGGTATAGATTGCCCAGAATATTGCAGAACCTGCTCCTGCGAGGATTCCCATGGCTGATACATTGGCAACGTTTCCCTCTAAAAGTCCTGTTGTCAATATGCAGCCCATTATTACAAGAGCTATTGAAACGATTTTTTTTGACGTTATCCTCTCCTTAAAAAGCACATATGCGAATATGATGACGAAAACCGGTGCGGAACTTAAAAGTATCGCAGCCAAGGATAAGCTGACGCAGTTCACTGATGTATTATAGCACAAATTAAGGGCAATGATACTCAGTCCCGTCACAATGAACAATTTTAAATCCTTCAATCGTATTTTTAACAGATTTCTGTCACTTACTAGAATAACCATTAATATTACTGGAAGGGCTATTGAGAACCTCAGGAACAGTAATGTCGTTGAATCGATTCCGTTTTGGGTCAGGGTTCTCACAAATATTCCGCCCGAACCGAAGAGCAATCCTGAAAGAATAGCGAAAATATAATAGAGTTTTTTCATCACTTTCTGAATTTGTTTTCCAAGACTTAAATAATTTTTAGAATTCGGTTCAAATCTAAAAATTAGCTGATTTTTTCTAAATATTTAAATATTTACTGCTATAAAAATTACTTTATCACTTAAAGGAGTGAATAATCGACCTTTTATTAATTTATTTTTGGAGGAATTCTCATTAAAATAATCTTTTTTGACACTGAAACGTCCGGTTTGGATTGTATCAACTGCAAAATAATCGAGCTTGCAATGTTTACTGTTGTTGACGGTGAAATCATCGAGGAATACGATGAGTTCATTAATATCGGCGAACCCATCCATCCGGGAATCACTGAAATTACAAGCATAACCAATGAAATGCTTAAAAACGAGGGCGTCAGCGAGGAAAAAGTCGCCAATGATTTAAAGGAGAGGCTGACCGAGGATACATTGATGGTTGCCCACAACGCCCAGTTTGACTTGTCATTCATTTACTTCTTATTGAAAAGGCACTTTCCATCAGAGGCCGACGATATCGTGTCCAATCTGAACTGGCTGGATACTGTTACCGTTTTCAAGGACAGAAAGGAGTATCCGCATAAGTTAATAGATGCAGTCCACTACTACGGCGTTGAAGAGGTTAATTTCCACAGGGCAATTGATGATACGAAAGCGCTTTATGAAATAACTCGCGAGCTGAGAAATGAACGTGATGATTTAAATGAATACATCAACATATTCGGATACAACCCTAAATATGGAGTCAGCGGCTTCAGATTCCCGTTCATCGAATACAAGGCACAGTATTATACAAGAAGCATGCGATCAGAGGATGACATTTTGCCGTTTAAATAATACTTATCAGATGCTTTCTAAACTTTTATATTCTAACACAAATAAATAGTCCTCTGGTGATTAAATATGAATTTTGAAGATATGATTTTTTGTCAATCCTGCGCCATGCCTATGGGCGAGGACGATTTCGGAACTGAAAAGGACGGTTCCAAAAGCCAAGATTACTGTAAATACTGCTATCAGAACGGTGAATTTACAAGCGACATAACTATGGAAGAAATGATTGATTTCTGCGTTCCAAAAACCGCTGAAGCCACAGGCATGAGCGAAGAGGAAGCAAGAAAAATGTCGGAGGAAATGTTTCCTAAACTTAAAAGATGGATGGAATAATCTTTTTTTTATGGGATGGTTTTTTGGCAGGAGAAAAAAATGGAGGGTTGTAAGGAAGTGGGGTTCTTCCTTACATATATTGGACTAGTTGTTCATCTGCCTTATTTGCAGGTTTTATTTTTTCGATTGCTTCTTTGAAATATTCGTTTGGTATTTCAGAAGCTTCTAAATTGTTTCTTAACGTGAGCATTGCTGCTTCACGACATACGGCTTCGATATCAGCCCCGACATATCCGTCGGTACTTTTTGCTAATTTTTTAAGGTTAACGTCACTTGCCAATGGCATGCCTTTGGTATGGACTTCAAAGATTGCGAGTCTTGCCTCTTCGGATGGCGTATCGACTTTAATGTGTCTGTCGAACCTTCCAGGTCTCATTAAACCCGGATCGATAATGTCCGGCCTGTTGGTTGCAGCGATGATTGCTACATCTTCAAGCTCTTCCAATCCGTCCATTTCGGTTAACAGTTGATTAACTACTCTTTTTGTCACACCACTATCTCCATCGTTTCCGCTTCTTGTGCTTGCTATGGAATCGATTTCATCGAAGAATATTACTGTTGGAGCGGTCTGTTTTGCTTTTCTGAAAACTTCCCTTACGCCTTTTTCGGATTCTCCAACCCATTTTGATAATAATTCAGGGCCTTTGACTGAAATGAAGTTTGCTTCGCTTTCATGTGCCACTGCTTTTGCAAGCAAGGTCTTTCCGGTTCCAGGGATTCCGTAAAGCAGGGTTCCTTTTGGAGGCCTTACGCCTAATCTTTGGAAGGTTTCCGGATATTTTAAAGGCCATTCAACTGCTTCCTGCAGTTCCTGTTTGGCGTCATCAAGTCCACCGATATCGTCCCAGCCAACGTCAGGCACCTGCACGAGGACTTCCCTGAGTGCTGAAGGCTGAATCTCTTTCTGTGCGGATTTGAAGTCATCTTTAGTTACTATGATTTTTTTAAGGACTTCTTCTGGAATCTCTTCATCGTCGCTTTTGATTTCAGGCAGAATCCTTCTCACTACCCTCATTGCGGCTTCCTTACATAATGATTCCAGATCTGCTCCTACAAATCCGTGGGTCGTGCTTGCAATCTGCTTTAAATCGACGTCTTCTGCTATAGGCATGTTTCTTGTGTGGATTTCAAGGACTTCTTCCCTTTCGTCAGCATCAGGTACGCCGATTTCTATTTCACGGTCAAACCTTCCAGGTCTTCTTAAAGCCGGATCAAGGGAATCAGGTCTGTTGGTTGCACCTATGACTACGACCTGGCCTCTTGATTTAAGGCCGTCCATTAATGTCAGCAATTGTGCAACGGTTCTTCTTTCGACTTCGCCGTTGGTTTCTTCCCTTTTAGGAGCGATTGCGTCCAGTTCATCAATGAATATGATTGAAGGGGAGTTGGCTTCAGCTTCTTCAAAGAATTCCCTGAGGTTTTCTTCGGATCCTCCGACGTATTTGCTCATGATTTCAGGTCCGTTAATCAGGATGAAATGGGCGTCACTTTCGCTTGCAACGGCTTTTGCAAGGAGGGTCTTACCGGTTCCAGGTGGTCCGTGCATTAACACACCTTTTGGAGGAGCTATTCCTAACTTTTCAAATAATTCCGGTCTTTTAAGAGGGATTTCAATCATTTCCCTTACTTTTTTGACTTCTTCCTTAAGACCGCCGACGTCTTCGTAGCTTACGTCCACAAGGTTGGTTACCCCTTCGAGCTTGCTTACGTCAACCGGGGATTCGTGGAGTTCCACTTCGGTGTTCTGTCCGACTACAGTGATTCCTCCAGGCTGGGTGGACAATACTGCGAATCTGATTTCTCTCATTGCAGGGGTAAAGTCCAGCAATTCGTCAAATATGCTGTTGAATCCCATATTTGGCCTTGGGGCTCTGATTTGAGATCCGATGATGTCTCCTTGCATCATTACTTTTCCCATGAATAAACCGCGCACGTCACCCTGTACACGGATGTTATCTTCAGTCGGTGCTAAAACAACTTTTTTGGCCTCTACTGCATTGGCCTTTTTGATTGTAACTTCGCCGCCTATGGTTGCTCCTGAATTCTTACGAACCAGTCCGTCAATCCTGATTATGCCAAGACCGATGTCGGTTTGTGAAGGTAGCACAATGGCTGCGGTTTTTTTATCACCGTTGATTTCGATTATGTCTCTTTCGTTAAGTTCCAATTCGGACATTACGTTTGGATCGACTCTTGCAATGCCTTGGCCGATTTCCCTTTGGGAAAGGGCTTCAGCAACTTTCAATGTTTTTTCATTTTGAGTCATGGATATCATCTCCGTATGATTAAATTAGTATGATAAGAAATTTCGGTTGTCTTCTCGCCAACCGGTCATTTTAACTTTGACACATATACTGTGTAAGTCTTACTATATAAACCTTTCGGTCAAAAAAATTTTTCAATAAAGATTTTAAGAAGTTTATTTAGCAAATATTAATTGATATTTAATTATTTTTTATTTTTAAAAAATTAAATTTTTGTGTTTAATTAATTAATTTATTTTATCTAATTATATTTGATTTTAAAATTTAATTACTTTTTATTACTTTAATATTTGTTCGTATAGAAACGAACATTTTTTGGAAAACACGATAAGATTAAAGTTTAAATCCAATATGATTCTTTAAAAAATAATTTTTTGTTCAAAAAATAATTGCTAAAACAATAATTATTTTTATCATCATATCCAAAAATTATAATATATGCCTATTTCAATTACTAAAAAATATTAAGGGGATTGAATGAATAAGAATTCACAGTGGAGTTCAATATTTACGTTTATTTTGGCCATGATAGGCCTTACGATAGGAATCGGAAACATCTGGCGTTTCAGCTATGTGCTCTATTCCAATGGTGGGGGCTCATTTTTCATACCTTATTTAATAGCAATTTTGGTCATGGGAATTCCCTTTTTAATTCTAGAATATGGCTTGGGTTTCAGTTTAAAAAAGAGTTTTTCGAAGCTGATGCATGATATCCGGCCGGAATTTGAGATTTTCGCCTGGATGCTGGTTTTATTTGTATTTATTGTTGTAATTTATTATATGGTCATTTTGGGATGGGATTTTGCATATTTCCTAAATAGCTTTACCTTTGGCTGGGGAGCGGATCCCAATTCATTTTTCACAACATATGTCGGAGGCAGCAGTGATTTGTCCAATGCAGCAAGGCTGATTTTGCCTACGCTGTTTTGTACAACAGTATTGTGGATACTTTTCTGGATAGTGTCTACTCATGACGTGAAAGGAATCGGAACTATATCATCCGTTTTAATTCCGATGCTTTTTATTATCATGATTTTAATTTTTATATACTCATTCACGCTGGAAGGTTCTGTCCTGGGATTGAAAACCTTGCTTACGCCGAACTGGTCGGCTCTTTTCAATATTAACATCTGGCTTGCAGCGTTCGGTCAGACAATTTTCACTTTAAGCATAGGCCAGGCAATGGTTTACACATATGCAACGTATCTTCCTAAAAATTCAAAACTTGTCGATGAAGTCTTGCTTGTAGTCATTACAAACACGTTGTATGAAATTTTCATCGCCGTAGGGGTCTTTTCAATACTCGGATACATGTCAATAAAGTCATCAGTGCCAATAGAAAATCTGATTAGCCAAGGAACGGGACTGATATTTGTAGTGTTCCCGCAAATTTTTAGTGAAATGGGTATTGTAGGTCAGGTTATGGGTCCTCTATTGTTCTTATCCATATTGTTTGCAGGATTTACCTCAGCACTGGCCCTATTTGAACCATTGCTTTCATCATTGTGTGACAAGTTTGCATGGAGCCGTCGCAAGGGAGTAACAATTCTTGTAATCGTAACAATTGCCTGTTCCGTTATCTTTTCAACGGGATTGAGCAGTTATCTGGTCGAAATTGTTGACAATTTTGTAAACAGCTTTGGAGTACTGATTTTGATTGGTGTGCAGGCAATAATTTTCGGATGGTTCTATGGCGTTGAAAAGGTAATTCCCATTCTCAATGAATTTTCCACGGTTAAGGTTGGAAAGACATGGGTTTTTACAATCAAATATGTATTGCCTATTCTTCTTATTGTAATCTGGATTTATGGTATTATAGATCTGGTTAGTGATACCAACATGCTTGAAATAATTGTTGATATCATCATAACCCTTGTGGTGGTCGGATTTTCAGTATTGTTTACAAAAATGAAGCCTAAAAATGCATGATTTTTAGATTTCCATAATTCTTAGATAATTTGTTTTTTTCGCCTTTCCTAATGGAAATCCTCCGGTAACCACTATCAAATCGCCTTTATTCAAATTGAATTCCTTTTCTGCCGTTTTTCTTGCGTTTTCAACCATTTTATCTGTTGATTCGTAAATGTCGGTTACCACGGGCTTGACGCCGAAGTTCAGAGCAACCTTTTCTGCAATATGGTTTGACGGACAGCAGGCCATGATTATTGAATTCGGCCTGAAATTGCTTATGCTTCTGGCCGTAAATCCGGACATTGTCGTTGTAGCTATTAATTTAATATCATTGAATTCAACGGCGTCCACAACAAGCTTGGCAATAGTATCTCCGATGCCTATGTTTCCCTTGTAGGCGACGTGTTTGGTATAGTCGATTGTTGATTCAACGTATTCGCATATTCGGCTCATTATTACAACGGATTGCACCGGAAACTTTCCGATTGTGGTTTCGCCTGAAAGCATCACGCAGTCCGTTCCGTCAAGTACTGCGTTTGCAACGTCTGATACTTCCGCTCGTGTAGGCCTTGGGCTTTCATACATTGAAGCAAGCATTTCCGTGGCGACAATGGCGAACTTGCCCTTCTGACGGCATTTTTTGATTATGATTTTTTGAATCATCGGAAGCTCTTCTAAAGGAACGTCCACTCCCAGATCTCCTCTGGCTACCATAATGCCGTCTGACTCGTCGATTATCTCGTCAATGTTTTCAAGGCCTTTGTTGCTTTCGATTTTTGAGATGATAAGTGCGTCTCCTCCTGCATCTTCAATAATTTTGCGGGCTTCAATAACGTCCTCTCTTGAATTAACAAATGACAATGCAAGATAATCGCATGAATGCTGTGCAGCAAAGGTAATGTCCTGTCTGTCGATTTCGCTCATGAATTCCAGGTTTAAATCGACGCCCGGAACATTTATTGTCTTGTTGTCTTTAATCTTTCCGTCCTCCAGGGCTTTCAATACCACATAATCCTCTTTCTTCTCAATTACTTCCAGTTCAAGAAGGGCATTGTCTATCAGCACTTGGTGTCCTGTTTTGATAAAGTCTATCGCTTCGCAGTGGTTGACTCCGAATTCCTCTTCGTTTCCAAGTGTGCAGGTCTTGCTCATCCTGATGGTGTCACCCGCCTTAAGGGTTATGCCGCCGTTTTCGAATTTAAGCGTTCTGAATTCAGGTCCTTTGGTGTCGTACATTATTGCTATATGTGCGTTGCATGCCTCTCGCACTTCACGAATGACCTCTATCGTATTGATTATTCCTTCCTTTGTGGCATGGCTGAGATTGATTCGAGCACAGTCCATTCCTGCATTAACCATTTCGCTCATTACCTCAACGGAATCGGAAGCAGGACCTATGCTGCATATTACTTTTGTTTTTTTCACGTTATCTTCTCCAATTAACATTAATTAACGGCAAGATTATTACCAATTAATTAATAGTTATTAACTGTAAAAGTTATATAATTTGTGAATTGAAAGCTCTTTCATATACATCCCAATTCAAAAAGCACTTTGATTTTCCGGATACCTGGCATTAATGCAAAAGTCATTCATTTAAATACATTTTTTTTGGTGAAAGCTTCAATTTAATGTTATGAATAAATAAGATTTATTAACTTTCAAAACAAATGTTAAACCATGAATACGAATAGGTTTGAAACATTTTATGATGCGGTTCTGGCGATTGTTATAACGATTCTGGTTTTAAAGATTCCTCAGCCATTCGGTCCCGGCTGGGGGGATCTATTTGCAAATTTGCTTAGTATAACAACCTATTTCATCGTATTTCTCTCTATCATCAATATCTGGTACACAAATCAGAAGCTGTTCCAGCATATCGATGACATTAACAACAAGGTTCTCATTTCATATGGGATTTCAATGTTTCTCTTTACGCTCTTCCCGTATTTCGCCTCATGGCTTTCCCTGAACCTGTATTCATTAACTGCCGAGACGATATTTGGACTGATTATACTTTTCGCCAACATTTCCCATATCATTTCAGTGGTTGTGGTGTTCGGAGCAAACAAGTCCAATGAGAAATTAAAGGAACTCCACATTAAGAAAATTCATTTCATCGGGCCTTTAATCATTATATTGATAGGTTTTGTCATATCCTACACGATATACGTTCCGGGAATTTATCTGATGTGTTTAATATCAGTGGTTCTGAGCATAATCTATAACAGAATGCAGGGCCAGGAATTTGAAGATACTGAAAGGTTTGAAGCTCTTATTGATGCGATTATAGCTATTATTATAACGATTATCGTGCTTGAAATCCCGACTGCAGTAAACGGCAGCTTAGGCGCCCTACTGGAACTGAAACTTGAATTCATAGCATATGCAATCAGTTTCATAGTCTGCTTTAATGTGTGGAACTTTACCTATAACCTGTTCTCCATCGTCAACAAGATCAATTACAAGTCAATCTGGGCCATATGTCTGGGTTTGTTCTTCCTTTCACTGATTCCTTACTTGACGACATATGTCGCCATGAATTTCAATGAATTCGTGCCTCAGTGCGTCTACGGTATCGATTTCATTATAATTAACGTATGCTCCATTGTCGCAACATATCAGATGAAAAAGATAGATGAATCAAATTCATTCCTGCAGATGGCGTTCCAGAATTACAATAACTACATTATAAACATTGGCTTTACGGTGATTTTCATAATTATCGGTTACTATTTCTATCCGCCAATTATTATTCTCTCATGTCTTCTTTCAATTGCAATGACATGGATATTCATGATGAAGAAAATTAAATTAATCAATTTCGATAATTAAAAAAATAAGTGTTGAGGAAAATTAATTCCTCCAAATCTATTTTAAAACGAATTTCTTTATGCCGATAACGCTTAGGATTATGGCAATTATATATCCGATTAAGGAAATCGCAGGCATGTCGAATAGTCTAGGTCCAAATGAAACGACTGATGAACCTATTATGAGCGCTGATACCAGTGCGATAATTGAAACCTTGTCGGTAATGTCAACTTCCAGGTGGAAGCGGAACTCTTCGTTATCAATCTTGTGAATCATCCTTGTAAGAAGTTTAGGAAGGTTCCTGACCATATGGTCATAAAGAATCAGGTTGCTTTTTTTGCCTTTTATGAATTCTTTAGGGCTGACTCTTTTTTTGGCAATCTGCGTAGCGATAGGCTTGATTGATGCGAATACATCGATTTGCGGATCGAGATTGTGCGCAATGGCTTCAATCATTGACAGTCCTCTTGCCATTGTAACGATTTCATTCGGAATGATTACTCCATATTCCTGCATGAGGCTGAGAAGCGCTTCCAGCACTCCGTCGAAACGGTTAAGCTGTACGCCGAAATACCTTCCAAAGAGGTCATTGAGGTCTCTTCTTAATGTTTTCGTGTCGATGTCATAATCAAGGATGTCCATGTACATCAATTGGTTGATCAGTCCGTCAACGTCCTGGTCTACGAATAAAAGCATTACTTCTGAAAGGTTGCGCTTGAATTCCTCATCAAAGAATCCCATCATACCCAAATCGAGATAACATACTACGTTGTCCTCCAAAATCATGATGTTTCCTGGGTGAGGATCTCCGTGGAAGAATCCGTCGATGAACAGCTGCTGGAGATATGAATCCAGAACATTTTTTGCCAATAGCTTCTTGTCGAATTCGTCTCCTGTGCTTGCATAAACGTCATTGAGTTTTGTACCTTCAATGAATTCCATGGTAAGGACTTTTGAGGTACAGTATTCGGCGTATGTGGCCGGAATGTGAATTTGGGGATTGTCCACGAAATTCATTTCAATGCGCTGCATGTTCATGAATTCGTTGTTGTAGTCGATTTCCTTGTGAATGGAACGGTCAAACTCCTCCATGATTCCCGGCAGGTTCAGTTTTTTCAAATCGGAGTTGAATTTGTCTGCACGATTTGCGACATACTTCATTATCCTTAAATCAAGGTCAATCTTATCGGTAATGCCTTCCTTTTGGATTTTGACTGCAACACGTTCGCCGGTAATTAATGTGGCTTCATGAACCTGACCGATTGATGCGGTCGCTAAGTGCTCATGCTTGAAATCTGCATATAGTTCATCAATGTTGCCTTCTAGTTCCCTTTCAACTATTTCCTTTACCTGTTCGTATGTTATTGCAGGATTGTCGTCTTGCAAATTGGCAAGTTCTGCTGCAACCTTTTCTCCGACAATATCCGGTCTTGTACTCAATAGCTGACCTAACTTGATGAATGTGGTTCCCAGTTCCTGAAGCATCAGTCTCAGTTTTACGGGGAGTTCATCGTCCAGCAAAAGATTGTCCTCGTCATCCAGCTCTTTGTGGCGTAGTTTGCTTTTTGCTGTTTGGCCTAAAATCTTGTCGAAGCCGTATTTTTTCATGGCTGCCCTGATTTCGCCCAAACGTTCCTTTGTCTCTTTATCCATAATTATCACTTAAAATTTAAATTCTATCAATAACCGGGTTGATTAAAAATAAACTCAAACCTTCTAAAATTAAACCGATTCCAACTAGAATTGCGACATATAATGGCTGTGCAATTGAAAATGCAGCGAGATAAGTTGCTATAAAACCTAATATTAAAATCAATATTGACATGAGTCTTGATGTGGTATCGATTGCAAAGAAAATTCCGAAGATACCTACAAATATCAGCACGAATGCAACCAAATAGAACAGGTATGCTGAAAGGAAAGACAATGCGTCGATTTTATATATAAATAAAAATCCGAAGAGTACTGCACAAATTCCTATCAGTATATCAAGCGCTGAAACGTGAGCCATCATGCTCCAAAAAGAAAATCCTTTAACAATGGAAGCAAATCCGAAGCATATTAGACATATGCCTGCAATAAGGGATACTGCTGCCGCACTATACATAGGGTAAACTATGAAAATTATACCTAATAGTATAAAAATAATTCCAAGTATTTTTCTAAATTCCATTTTATCACCTAATATTTATAGTTTTGTAGGATTTATTATATAATATTTTAATTTGGCCCTGAAAAATCGGGGGAGTTTTTCATCAAAAGTGGTTGCGGTGATGTCATATTTCACTCTCAGGATTCGGCAATAGGTTGAAATTAATTCAGGCCTAAGCCATTGGAAAACCGCTTTCGGCAAAGCTTTCATATATATCCTCATTTCAAATGAGATTTGGTTTTCGAAATTCTTGGCATTAATTGCACATACACTCGATTAAATTAAATGAAAAGAAATAGTTTTGATTTAATTGATGATGGCTTCAAGGATTCATCTTAGCTCGCCCTTGAAATCTCTTCACTCATTTTTCACAACTTCTCTGAATTTCTCCCATATCTTGACCATTGCGTACGTGTCCAGTCTGCAGTATTCAAGCAACGCTTTTCTTATTTCTTCCTGTTCTTCTGGAGACTTGTCCTTTAGGGTTAAAAATGCGTTTGAGGCTTCATCGCCCTTGTGAATTAATGAAAGCTCACCGTAATCCAGTTCCGGATCGTTGGGATACAATGCCGGCAGAACGTATTTGATTGAATAGGAGCCTTTCATTTCCTTTGTATAGTAGTCTCTGTTTCTGAACGGCACCATCAAATCAACGATGTTAGAGTTGATTCGATCCATTTCCTCCTTCAGGTCAGGATACATCTCGCCGATTTCACGGTTTCTGGTCGCTTCAAAGGTCTTGTTGTAGACGATTACGCTGCCGTTTTCGCTCATGTCCTCAATCATGCTTTCGGCAAAGTTCCTGATTACGTTTTCATCGTCGGCTTCGGCCAGGAACTCCTTATGTTCCAGGGGTGCCCCTTCCTCTCTGATGATGTGCAGTGAATACTGGAAAGGAATCTGCTGATAGGCCTTTGTCCCTTCAAGCTCGGGTATTGCATGCTGGCAGGATTCATAATCGATGAAATAAAGTGGATAATTAAGCGAATCAAGCACTTCCATTACAGCTTCCTTTTCTATCTTTGCCGGGCGGTCATTAAGCTCAAAATCAATCTGTTCCAGGCATTTCTCGTTAATGTCCTCGTTTTTCAAATCTTCGAATGATATTTTGCCCTCATCATATTTCTTGAATTTTGTGCGGTTCTGCATGCCTGCAATATCAAATACATTCGGTTTAGGCAGGTTCCGTGTACAGTACTGCCAGAAAGGGCATTTGTATGGCTTGAAGCAGTGCAATCCTATCTCTTTAACTGGCTCGTTATATTCGCCGTAAACGTCCATGTAATCATTAATCATTTCGATGTTTGCCCTTATCTCGTCCTGCTTTTCCAAACAGGCATCGGTAATGTCTTCAATGTTGAATAGCTGGGTGATGTCAAGCTCACTACCTCTCACGTATTCGTTGTTCAAATAGACAATTGCTACTTTTTTGACGTTTAAACCCAAATCGGACAATACCATGTACTGGAATGCGGCGTCATCCAAATATATGTCATCGATTTTTGTGGAACTTTTCACTTCATAGATTTCCACTCCGTCGGAATCGTTTTTAAGGATGTCAACGCTGCAGAAATTGTTGTTATAGGCAAATGATGCTTCCGTGATGATTTTTGTTTTAGCAACCATCAGCATCTTTGTTTTTGCAATCCTTTCAAAAAGGGTCCCGTCTGAGGGTATGTCCTCATAATCTCCGAACAATCCTTTTGCAAGCTCGCCTACCTTTTTTCCGGTTTCAAAAACGGATTCGTTGTTTTCTGATGCAGCACTTTCCGCCTTATATTTGTTCAGCCAGAAAATCTTTTCGCACTGCACGCATTGGCAATACTTTGACTTCGATATAAATGCCCTGTTCATATTAGATTATTATTGATTTCCAATTATTTAAAAATTTAAATGTTTTGAAGTTCAAAATATTAATAGTGGTTTCAATTGGATTGCATTAATATTTAATGTGTCCTAAAATCAATAATGAATTTGGAGATTAAAAAATGGCTGATATAACAATAAATAGAGATAAATGTGATAATTGCGGGGACTGTACTGACGTATGCCCTATGGAAGTTTTGATTCTTGAAGATGGCAAGCTGACCATCAACGATCCGGACGAATGCAGCTACTGTGAAACCTGCGTTGACGTCTGTCCGAATGAATGCATCACAATCGATTAAAACTAAATTTCTTTTTTACTTATTTGGATGTCCGCCAAAATTAGTTTTTGGCAGACTTATTGATTTTTTTTAGGATGATTTGTTAAAAGTGAGAAAAAATAATTCAAAAGCTTTTTTTGGCAAAAAATCAAAAAATTAGATTTTACGGACAGCTGTTGAATTATAATTTGTTTTTTAACTAATTTTATATATTATTTTCAATAAATTAATACTATCACTTAATATTGGAGGTATAAATTTTGAAAAAAATTGGACTATTTCTTATTCTATTAATACTGTTTATTTCAATCGGCTGTGTTTATGCTGATGGAAATCTCACTTCACTCCAGAAGGAAGTTAATGAAGAATCTGACAGTCTTATACTCACTCAGGATTATGCATTGATTCACAAACTGATAATGGTTTAGAAGAGGGGGTTGTTGTAAATAAAACAAATTTTGTAATTGACGGAAAGGGACACACGCTCGATGGAAAAAATCAATCCAGATTGCTTGAGGTATATGGTTCAAATATAACTATCAGCAATCTTAAAATAATCAATGGATTTAATGTAAATGGTGGAGGAATTTTTAATATTGCCTGGAATCTGACTCTTAATAACGTTACTTTTATAAGCAATAATGCAAAGCAATCAGGAGGAGCTTTAATCACTGGAAACCCCACTATAGTTAAAAATTCTAATTTTATTAATAATTATGCGGGAACAGGCAGTTCAATTTGCTGTGAAAACTCAGTGCTGAAAACTTATGATTCAACTTTCATGACAGATAACACACCATTTAAGGGTATGATATATGGTGTTGAATCAACAATTTTCGTAGATTACTGTACCTTTGCCAATACGACTGCACAATATGCTACTGCAATATATAACGATAGAAAAACATACATATACAATTCAACATTCATGAATTTGCATGCAATAAAAAGCGCTGGTGCCGTAGCCATAAAAGAATTGGATGAGGTTGTTATCATGAACTCAACATTTATAAATGCAACTTCCACAAATAATGGTGGTGCGGTATTCATAGATGCCGGAGGTTTCTTATATGAGGATAATGGTAATGTACTGATTTATGAAACACTCTTTGAAGACTGTTCTTCAGGCTTTGGCGGGGCTTTAGTTATTTTAGACAGTATAAGCACCATAAGGCAAACTACTTTTAGTGATAACCGTGCTGGTTACGATGGTGCGGCAATTTATATGTCCGGAACAGCAGCAACCATTACAAACACACTTTTCAAAGACAATAAATTAACAAATAAAGAAGAGAATTTAAAACATGGCGGAGCAATCTATGTGGATTTGGCTTTTTTAACAGTTTATCGTTGTGAATTTAAAAATAATGATAAACATGGTATTTATCATAATATTGCAAGAATACCCCAACTTCTTCTAGGTTGGGGATGAATTGCACAATGGGGGGGGTGTTTTTTTTATAATGTGTTAGTATTGGTATACGTTTGTAATAAACGGTTTAAATACGTTTTTGATTATATGAATTATTTTGATTAATTATTTGAGTAGGAATCAACATTCAGTATACAAATTAACTTTTCATTTTTGGTGTTGGTTTATATAAAATAATCGTAGGAAAGTGATTAATCACGATATTTTTTTTTTGATTATTTTTTGATGGAATATTTTTTTTATTAATAAAATTGGTCAGATTTATAAGGATTTTTATTGTTAAGG